>JAZOMS010000085.1:0-3820 GCA_045654145.1 Alistipes sp.
CCATCTGACCGAAGAACGAGAGGCCGATATAGACCGGCTGATCTGCCGAGCAATAGAACGGACCCGTCGACGAAGTTGCACCACCGCAACCCGACTGCACTGCGCCATTAAACAACACCATACGTGGCGGTTGATAGGTGCGACCCATCTCCTTGAACAGTTCACTCCACACGTCCTCGGTACCCGCCAGAATCTGCGACGCAAACTCTGCCAACTGCTCCTCGCGCTCCGTCGGGACATACTCGGTCTGCTGACCTGCAACGATAGCCCCCAAATCGGCATTCTGCAACACCGACAGCGGGTTACCACCCAACAACCACGTGATCAATCCGGCTACGAGCAGACCGCCCAAGCCCATTTTGGTCGCACGACCGCCACCACTTGCGCGACGATCCTCTACGTTCGAACTACGTCTTCTTCCTGTAAGTTTCATAACTCTATCTCTTCTTGTTTATTTCTGTTCGGGTAAATTTTATGGGTATTTAAGCACGAGGCTTGATCTTGCGCAAGCGCAACTTCATAACACCAAAGAACGCCTCGCCAAAGATCGAACTGCTCATCTTCGACTGACCCAGCACGCGGTCGATGAAGATGATCGACACCTCGCGGATCTTGAAGCCGAGCTTCCAAGCCGAATACTTCATCTCGATCTGGAATCCATAACCCTTCATCTCGACCTTATCCAAGTCCATTGTTTCGAGCACCCTGCGCGAGTAGCAAACAAATCCTGCCGTGGCATCGTGCACGGGCATACCCGTAACCGTGCGAACATAGATCGACGCGCAATAGGACATCAGCAGGCGCGACATAGGCCAATTGACCACATTGACTCCCTGCACATAGCGCGAGCCGACAACCACATCGGCACCCTCCTCCGCCGCTGCCACCAAACGTGGCAGGTCGTCAGGATTGTGCGAAAAGTCGCAATCCATCTCGATAATGTAGTCATAATCACGCTCCAAGCCCCAGCGGAAACCCGCCAAGTAAGCTGTACCCAAACCCAATTTACCCTTGCGGCAAAGCAGGTGCAGGCGATCGGGATAATCCTTCTGACGCTCACGCACGATGTCGGCTGTACCGTCGGGCGAACCGTCGTCAATCACCAGAATATCAAACTCAACGGGCAACGAAAAGACCTTATCGACCATTGCCGATACGTTCTCGCGCTCGTTGTATGTGGGTATAAGAACAAGATTACGCATAACTATCTAAACTTTTTTCTCGATAACAAATTTAACATTTTTTCGCGGAAAATCACATCATCTTCCCAAATTTTTTACCACCCGCAAGGCATCGCACGATCACCGAGCCACGATAGACGGTTGCGGGGAGTTTTGCACCCTTCGCCCGTTCGTACTTGCGTTTTGCCCGCAACGTGGGCAACATACAATAGAATCCCACGTGCGCCTGCCAAACAGCCTTCACACCTTGCCACTGCCCCTTAGCCAAATAGCCCAGCGCAGCCACACCATCCAAAACCAATCGTGCAGGCAACACCCACAGCAGATGACCCAACGGGAGATTCTTGAAGAGCATTGCCAAATTGTTGCGATGGTTGAGCATTGTCTTGCGGGGCGAAAGTGCGCTGAGCGTACCACCACCCAGGTGATAGACCGTCGAACGAGGCTCGACTTCTACTCGATAACCCGACGACTGCATTCGCCAGCAGAGGTCGATCTCCTCCATATGGGCAAAGAAATCACCATCGAAACCGCCCTCAGCCTTGAACAACTCGGCACGGCAGGCAAACGCCGCTCCACTCGCCCAAAAGACCTCGCGCGGATCGTCATACTGCCCCTCATCGAGTTCGGTTGTACTTAATATACGTCCTCGGCAAAACGGATAGCCTAACACATCGATAAATCCGCCACTTGCACCCGCATACTCAAATCGCTCACGATCGGCATCAGCCAACAACTTCGGAGCAACAGCCGCCAACTGCGGATCGGCATCCAATGCCTCGACAAGCCTCTCGCACCACCCCTCAGTTACCTCAACGTCCGAGTTGAGCAGCACGTAGTAGTCGGCCACAACCTCACGCAGGGCACGGTTGTAGCCCTCAGCAAAACCATAATTGCGATCCAAGCGCACAATCTCAACCTCAGGGAATGTCTTCGTAACATATTCGAGCGACGAATCGGTCGATCCATTATCGGCCACCACCACCCCGAACTGAGGCATAGTGTAGCGCACAACACTCGGCAGATAGCGCTCCAAATGGGCACGACCATTCCAATTCAATATGACGACCTTGACGCTACTCATAATCACTCCTATTTTTTCGCTGCACGAGCCTCATCCTCGGCAATGTCAATATGTTTCCAACGGCGATGCGACCACATCCAAAGGTGTGGCGCACGACGGATCATCGCATCAACACGCTCGACATATCGACGTGTGATCTCACCCTCGGCAACCTGCTCTGTGCCATCATAGATACATTCGAAGATCGAACGGTATTTCGAGCGACCGAGTTTCTCGACGTGTATGAAATAGACGGGTAACGATAACTTGCGAGCCAACCACTCACCACCCATAAAGAATGCCGTCGGGACACCCAGAAAGTCATACTTTCGGTCCTCCGATTCGCGAGGCGGACGCTGATCGGCAATCATTCCGAACGCCATCGGACGACCCTCATAGCCATTACGATGGCGCACCGCAAAGCGAGCTATATCCTTCATCTCGACAGGTAGCAAACCAAAGCGCGAACGGATCGTATAGTAGAAATCGTCGAACGCCTCACTGCGCAGTGCGTGATAGACACCCACATTCTGCGTATCTGGATTGTGGAGTTGGTACGATCCGAAATACTCCCAACTGCCATAGTGAGCCATCATTATCACCAACGAGCGCCCAGCCAGCGAGGCGAGATGCTCTGCGCGGTTATCGAGCCTGAATCGAGCCAACAACTCCTCGCGCGAGATGTTGGACATATCGATCGTATCGATCACAACCTCACCCAAATGGGCATAGAAATCACGTTCGATCTTTCGCAGTTCGGCTTGACTCTTATCGGGAAATGCTCTATTCAAATTGCGACGCACCACCTTCAAGCGATAGCCCACAACACGATAGAGCACAAACGAGATGAAACGTCCCAGACAGCCATAAATAAACCACTCGGGGACTGCGCCTATCGCACGGCTCTCACCCATTAGCAGTCGATATTTCCACCCTTTGCTGCGTTCCATTACTCCTCGTCCTCTTCTGCTGCTCGACGAGCCTTGGGTTTGCCCGAAACGATCACCACAAACTCGCCCTTCGGGTCATTCTTGGTGAAATGCTCGATCAGCTCAGCAAGCGTACCTCGCACGGTCTGCTCAAATTTCTTGGTTATCTCACGCGACACCGACGCCTCGCGATCACCGCCCATCACCTCGGCGAGTTGCTGCAACAACTTCACCACACGGAATGGCGACTCATAGAAGATCATCGTGCGATCCTCCTCGGCCAATGCCGCTATGCGCTTATTGCGCCCCTTCTTCTGAGGCAGAAAACCCTCGAAACAGAAACGGTCGCAGGGAAACCCACTCTGCACCAGCGCTGGCACAAAAGCCGTCGGACCAGGCAGAGTCTCGACCTCCAAGCCCGCCTCTACACAAGTGCGCACCAGCAAGAAACCTGGGTCAGAGATACCTGGCGTACCCGCATCCGACACCAACGCCACATTGCGACCACCCTCAATCGCCTCGGCCACCATAGTCGAGGTGGCGTGCTCGTTGAACTTATGGTGCGAATACATCTTCTTCTCAATACCCAAATGTTTCAACAACACCGACGTGGTGCGGGTATCCTCAGCCAAAATATAGTCAACCTC
>JAZOMS010000086.1:0-12271 GCA_045654145.1 Alistipes sp.
TACGTGAGGAGGACAACAAGTTTGATCCCTACGCAGTTGCCATATATTTCAAAAACTTCAAGCTCGGGTTCATCCCCCGCAGTAAGAATGAGATGATTAGCCAACTTCTCGATTTGGGCTACGCCAACATCTTCGATGTTCGTGTGCAACGGCTATTACCCGACCAGCACCCTGAGAAGCAGGTGTGCGTAGTGGTATTCTTGAAGGATGTCAGGGAGGCATTTAATAAATAAATGGAGAGATAGAGCAATGAATTTAGACATAACACTTTCGATCGACAAAAAGCAGGAGGCGCAACACAACACCTTCATTTTGAGGTGGAATCCTGCGATCTCATCATACACGATGGAACGTCTCGACAACGATATGTCGGAGTGGGCCGAGGGCTATTGGTCGGAGGACTTCGATTGGAGCGTTTGGGAGTGGCAGAAGGCTCACGAGGGCGACCGATTTTTTATGGTGCGTGTTGGTGAGGGTAATACGGGCGTGTTTGCGGCTGGTCGTTTCACCTCCGAGCCTTACAAGAGCAATGATTGGTCGGACAAGGGGCGTGAAGTCTATTATATGCAGATGGAGTTCGAGGCGGTGTTCCACCCCGAGCGTTCGGAGATAATCACCACCGAAGAGTTGGAGAACGAACTACCCCACCACGATTGGCGCAAAGGTCCTTCGGGGCAGCTGCTTGACAAGGAGAATGCCGTAAGGCTCGAACTGATGTGGCGCGACTTCGTTGGGAGAAACAAATCTATGCTCCTACCTCGTGCTGTGAAAAACTACAATTACGACTCTCGTTCGGATATCGACAAGGCGATCGAACTTGCATCGAAGGCTCACGCAGCCGACTATGACCTCGGCGGTAACCCGACAATTCTACACCCGTTGGCCGTAGGTATGGTGGGCAAAAACGACATCGAACGCATTGTCGGTTTTCTGCACGACGTGGTGGAGGATACGAAATATACCTTTGAGGACTTGGAGGTAGAGGGATTTTCGAAGGATGTTATCTCGACCTTGCAACTGCTTACGCACGACAAACAGACGCCCTATATGGAGTATATCAAGCGTATCTGCAAGTCGGGAAACATCACGGCGATACACGTTAAGACGAACGACCTCAAACATAATCTTGCCCGTGGCAAGGAGGGTGGTCATCTGCACTGCGTAGAGAAACATACCGAGGCTTTGACCTTTATAGAGACCTATCTCACCCAGCACTCTATCGGTTAGCCTATGCCAAGCTATCGCCAATTCAGGGCATTTCTGAAAGATCAAGGTTGCGAGGTGGCATTCGACCAAGCCTTCTTCGCCTACAACGGCTGCACCGTGCTGGACGAACGGTTGTGGGAGACGGGCGATGCCGAGTACATCTTCGCCCACGCCTTCGATTGGCAGGCAACGCCCGAAGGACGTGATTTCTGGGTTGAGATCGATAGAGAGTGGTACAATCTAATGCGATTTGGACATAGCAGTTGAAAGAATCACAACATATTGATTCATACGACAGACGCCGCACTTTTCGTAGTGCGGCGTCTTTATTGTGAGTGAAAATTGTGCTAACTGCTACTCCTCGTCAATCGAGATCAGTTCGTAGGTCTTCGAACCCATACCCAACTTCTCGGCATAGTCGATGATGTGAGTACCGTGGCGAGTGGTGATACGCTCAACCAGCGGACCGTTGTCGTTGCCCTCCTCGGGAGTCATATTCATCACCATATCAACGCAAGCCTGATCCAAAGCTACGGGATCAAGCGATGCAACGATACCCATATCCTTCACAACGGGATCGGCAGGATGCGCGCTGCAATCGCAGTCAACCGACATATTGTTCATCACGTTGATGTAGAGGATGCGCTCGCCCTCGCCGAAGTAGGCGTGTACCGACTCAGCAGCTACGGCCATCGACTCCAAGAAACCGATCTGATCGTCGGTGTAGTCCCAGAACTTCTCCATATCGGTCGTGCGACCAGCCGAGTGGATATAGACCTTACCAATGGTCGAAGCTACACCGATCGACTGATTCTTCAACACACCGCCGAAACCACCCATCGTGTGGCCCTTGAAATGCGCAAGGTTGATCATAAAGTCGTAGTTGGCCAAGTGTGAACCTACGATGTTGTACTTCAAGCGCGAAGTATCCTTCACGGGCAGCTGAATCTCACCCTCAGCATCCATAATATCGACAGGTGCGATATCGCAGAAACCGTGGTCCTTAGCCACCTGCAAGTGAGCCTCGGTCGTAAAACGAGGACCCTCGTAAGCGGTGTTGCACTCTACGATCGTACCATTAACCTTCTGCACCAGAGTGCCAATCAGTTCGGGTTTCAGATAGTTCTTGCCACCCGGCTCGCCGGTGCTGATCTTCACAGCTACACGACCCTCGGCCTCACGACCAAGCGCCTCATAGACCTTAACCAGACCCTCAGGCGATATGTCGGTTGTCATATAGACCTTAGGCAGAGCCGACTGCTCCTCGGCCTTAGGTGCGGGGTTGCCACACGAGCAACAAGCGGTCGCCACGATGAGCGATGCCGCAAAAATATTGAAAATCTTCATAAAAGTATGTTAGTTAATATGTTTCGTCAGGACAAAAATAATCTAAATTCGCCGTTCTCACAATACTTCCACGCAACTATACGAAAAAAATCGCAACAAATTTTCATTTTTCTCGATTAATTTAGTTGCATAACTAAGTAAATAGTTATATATTTGCACTAAGCAAAGGCGAGAGTCGAACAGACTCCACCATTGCCGATAAGCACATAGTAGATAAAAAAGATAAACAGAGAAATTCAGAGTTATGGCAAAGATCGTCAAAGACCGCCAACCCGAGCTCACCCGCGCCGAATTGGAGATTATGCAGGTGATCTGGGACAAGGAGAAGGTTTTGGTTCACGACATCCTTACGGAGATGAGCGAGCCCAAACCTGCCTACAACACCGTTTCGACCGTAGTACGTATCCTCGAAAAGAAGGGCTACGTTGGTCATAAAGCCTACGGCAAGACTCACGAGTACTACCCACTGATCGAGCGCGAGGAGTACACCAATGGCTATATGAATGGTGTGCTGAACAACTTTTTCGGAGGATCGGTGAGCCGAATGATCTCGTTCTTCACACGCAACGAGAAGATTTCGCTCACGGAGACTGACGAGATACTCAAAATGTTGCAGGAGAAGAGATAGAAAACAAAGGTCGAGATGAACCCGATACTGCGATATGCACTCGAAATGGTGGCGTGTAGTGGAGCGTTTGCACTGCTCTACCGCACGCTTATTGCCGAGCATTTTTCGTTTCGCACGTGTCGAGTTTATCTACTTGTAAGCGTTACGCTTGCACTACTTATTCCGCTCATTGATCTGCCGATCCTACCACCCGAACCGAGCACTACTGCTACGTCGGGACAGGTAGAGCGATTGGAGTTCAAGACCATCACGGTCGATTATGAGGCAGTGCAACCATCCGATCGTGAGATCACTCGACGCAACGGTGGCAATGCACTGATCGCTTGCATCTATACTGCATTGGCAGCAATCATCGGACTACTCACTCGACAAGGAGTGAGCGACCTGCGGGATATGAAGTTCAGTTCGAAGGTAACTCATCACGAAGGCTACGACATCGCAACAAGCGAGCTGGTCAAAGCTCCATACTCGTTCTTGGGGACCATCTATCTTGCTCCTGACACTCCCGACGAGGAGCGCGAGATAATCATTGCTCACGAACGCTCGCACATTCGCCACCGGCACTCACTCGAAAAGCTCTATTTGGGCGCTGTACGAACGGTGGTATGGTTCAATCCATTCATTTGGTTGGCAGATCGTTGGTTGGCAGAAGTGCAGGAGTTCGAGGCTGATCGCGATGTGCTCGATGCAGGATATGATATGACGCTCTATCGCTCATTGATCTTCCGCCAGATCTTCGGCTACGCACCCGATGTGCAGAATGGATTCTACTCGCTCACTCGTCGTCGATTCGAGATGATGACCTCACCGCGCCAGAAGCGGGGTGAGTGGTGGAGAATGGCAGGGGTTGCAGTGGCAACAGTGGCGATGGTGGCAGCTTGCGGTTTGAGTCGTCGCGAAGTTGGTGGAACGATTATTCACCCTATGCAAAACATTGCTAACGCAGCCGTAATACCCACTTCGAATGTGGTTTCGGTGGGCAGTGTCGCTGACCGCAGCGGTATCTACTACCTGCCTCGCAACCCACGCCGCACCTACCGTTTGGAGGGTAACGAGATATATGTTTCGACTCTGCTCGGATTCGAACGCAAGATATCACCACGCAGTTACCGCCACTTGGATCGCCCACTCTACTACATCAACGGTCAAAGGGTGAGTGGCGAGCAGTTCCGCAATCGCCCAACGTTCCTGACCGAGTCGATGAATGTCTATACGGGCGAAGAGGCCGTAGCCCGCTTTGGCGAGGAGGCACGATGTGGCGTATGGGCTGTAACCCTGCGACCAGATTCTCGATGCCCTGCCCTACTGCTCGACGGACGTTGGGTAAGTCTTAGACAAAATCTCGATGCCGTGGAGCGAGCCGTTCGAGTGGTGTCGCTCTCGGCTAACGAAGCTCGCGCAAAATATGGCGAGGGCTATCCGTATGGAGTAATCGAGGCGTGGGATATAGTTGAAAAATAGTAGATAAAACAAAATATGCCTATGAAACATTGCCCAAACAACCATTCGAGTAGTTAAGACTCAGAGTCGCACTACTCACTGCGAGGAGTGGCAACGCCTCGCACCCAAGAAAAATAACGAACCATAAATCAGTTCGAAAAACAACATTTATTGCACCAAAAGATTGCCCAAAACGCAGCACGCTGTCCGGTCCCAAATCGAACAGCGTGCTACATTTTTGACCTATATCCTACTACTACAAACCAAGCAATTCGGCAATGCGACGGCTCAGTTCGGTATTATCCATAATACCTGCAAACTCCTTAGCGCAAGCACCATAGAACAGAGCAGGGATCATCGTTGCCGAGTGGCTCGTTGTGCCATAGCGATACTCGACACCACTCTCCGAGAGCGTAAAGTCGGTATTCGACGAAGGTAACGACAGACCTCCCGTCTCGTGATCGGCACAGACAACAACCAACGTACCCTTGTGCTTATCGGCATAGTCAAAAGCGACACCGACAGCCTTATCAAAATCCTTCATCTCGGTATAGATCTGCTTGGCATCGGTATTATGTCCCGCAAAGTCGATCTGTGAGCCTTCGACCATCATAAAGAATCCGCAACGCTCCTTGGCGCAATTAGCCGTCAGAATTTCGAGCGCCTTAGCCGTAGCTTGTGGCAGATAGTCGCCTCGATTCTTGACTGCCAAAGGCAAATGCCCATTAGCAAACAGACCAACCACACGACCCTCACGGATATTCTCGACCTCGCTCATCTCATTGACCACCTTGTAGCCCGCAGCTTCGAGCTCAGGGATCAGATTACGACCATCCTTGCGAGCAGCAAAATCCTTACGACCACCTGCAAACGCAACATCGATACCCGACGTAAGAAATTGAACAGCAATATCTTCATAACGCGAGCGATCCTCCGTATGGGCATAGAATGCTGCTGGCGTTGCGTGGGTCAGATAGCAGGTAACAACCTCGGCCGTCTGCATACCACGACGCTCGGCACGGGTCAAAATCGAGGTCAGAGTATCGCCCTCAATCGTAACACCAATGTAGTGGTTACCCGTCTTGTAGCCCGTAGCCAGAGCCGTGCCAGCCGCTGCCGAGTCAGTAACGCGATTGTTGGCCGAGTAAGTCTTGACGAGCGTTGCTGCCTCGGCTCGATCCATATTGATTGGTTGATATCGCTCTTCGAGCATCAGAGCCGATATGTGAGCCACACCCATACCGTCGCCAATGAGCATAATCACATTCTTGACCTTGGGAGTCGATCTCTTCTTGCGAGCATTGGCGTCGATCGGAGTTGCGATGAGTGCCACGACGAGCACCATAATGAGTGAAATTGTGCGTTTCATCGAAAAAGTTTATTAAGTTCACGCAAAGTTAGCACGAAAACTCTAAAAAATTGTTACTTTTACGGAAAATTAACAGCACTGTATGCGAATTTTAATCTTTGGAGCCAACGGACAACTTGGGCGCGAATTGCAGCGTGCCGTTCCACACGAATGGAGCGTCAGAGCCGTCGCGTCGAACGAGTGCGACCTAACTGATCATAGGGCTGTTTGGCAGTTAATCGACGAGGTGCGCCCCGATGCTGTGGTAAATTGTGCAGCCTATACGGCTGTCGATCAAGCAGAAGAGGAGTGTGAGCGTGCCGACGCTGTGAATTGGCACGCCGTTGAGAATTTGGCTTGCACAGTGCGTAAAGTTGATGCAGCTTTGGTGCATATCTCAACCGACTACGTTTTCAACGGGAAGAGCGACAAACCCTACCGTGAGAGCGATCCAGCTGCACCGATCAACCACTATGGACTGAGCAAGTGGCGGGGTGAAAAAGCGATTGCCGAGAGTGGCTGTCGAGGCGTCATAATCCGCACGCAATGGCTCTATTCGCACGATGGTAAGAATTTCGTAAGGACGATGTTACGCCTTGCCGAACAGCAGCGCGAGGTTCGCGTGGTGGCCGACCAGCACGGTTGCCCCACGGCGGCTGACGATTTGGCAGCAGCAATTGTGGCGATCCTGCCCGAAGTTGTTGCCGATCACTCGTTGCGTGGCGAGCTGTTCCACTACGCCTCGAAGGGCGAGGCTACGTGGTGCGAATTTGCCGAAGAGATTTTCCGTGTGGCTAAGTGCGATTGTCGTGCCGTGGCAATTTCGACTGACGACTACCCCACCGCCACTCGACGCCCACACAATTCGGTACTCGACTGCTCGAAAATATACGAGCGTTTTGGGGTTGAGCAGCCCGATTGGCGCGAGAGCCTAAGACGAAATATTGAACGAATCAAAAACGATAATACACTATGAATGTGAAGATTGCCGATGATTGGAAGGCACTGCTCAGCGACGAGTTCGAGAAACCTTACTTCGAGGAGTTGGTTGGTTTTGTGCGCGAGGAGTATAGCTCGCGACAGATCTTTCCGCGCGGAGGGAATATCTTTCGTGCTTTCGACAAATGCCCCTTCGACAAGTTGAAGGTCGTGATCATCGGACAGGACCCCTATCACGGTGAGGGTCAGGCGAATGGATTGTGTTTTTCGGTCAATGACGGAGTGCAGTTTCCGCCCTCGTTGCGCAATATCTTTCAGGAGGTCGAGAGTGATACGGGTGCGCCTGTGCCCACAAGTGGCAACCTCGATCGTTGGGCTGAGCAGGGCGTTCTGTTGCTCAACTCGGTGCTGACCGTGCGCGCTCACGAGGCAGCCTCACACGCTGGGCGCGGTTGGGAGCAATTTACTGACGCTGTGGTGCGTGCCATTGCTGCCCGCCGCGAAGGCGTGGTCTATATGCTTTGGGGTAGCTATGCGCAACGTAAGGGTGCGATTGCCGACCCTGCACGCAACTGCATTTTGAAAGCGGTGCACCCCTCGCCATTGTCGGCCTATCGAGGATTCTTCGGTTGCCGCCACTTCTCGCAAGCCAATGCCTACCTAACATCGCGCGGCGAAGAGCCAATCGTGTGGTAAGCGTTTAGAAGAGCAAGAGCCGCCCCTTTCGGGGCGGCTCTTTCGTTTAAGACTATAATTTGGGACTATAATATACTAATGTGGTATCGGTCAAAACCAAAGTAATCGTGTCGGCATAACTAAAGGGGATCGCCTCCATTTCGTAGTTGAATGTGAGCGTGTCGCCCTCGACACTCAGATCATTGACATTCATCGAGCGATCAATCTCAAAGACCTTGTGTTTGAGATAGCCCGTCGTATCGGTGAGTGAAGCTAAGGTGTTATGTGGCATTTTATAGACCCGCACCGCCTCCATCTGCTCCCTGCCGAGCAACTTGTGGAATGGAGCAACGGTACGATAACCAATCCACCACTCCGCGCTCCAAACGACTGCCAAAATGGCGACGAAAAGAATCAAAAGTTTATTGCTTGTTTTCATTTTCCTGATAATTTTTGTAGAGTGAAACAAATTCTTCGGCTGTGATACCAACGCGCTGCATCGAGCGGAATATGCTCGGCAGCTGCTCACGCTCGAAACGCTGGCGGAGAAGTGTCGCTGCACGCTCACGCGCACCCACGCTCACAAAGTAACCAATGCCGCGACGATTGTAGATCAGTTGCTCGTCGGTGGCGCGTTCGTAGGCTCGCATTACGGTATTGGGATTGACCGCCAACGTGGCACCCAACTCTCGCACCGAGGCTACGCGCTCCTCCTCGCACCACTCGCCATCGGCAATGTGAGTCAGCAGCAGTTCGTAGATCTGTGCCCAAATGGGCTGTGTATTATCGAATTGCATAGTTTGTCGGATTTAGGCAAGGCGACGTTCGCGCAGTTTGAAATAGGCAATGGCGTAGGCTAACGCCCACATTATCGTGGTGAACAGCCACTCGACCCACATCGGGTATTCGAACTCGATTTCGCTGCTGTACAACATCTGCGCTAACCTATTGAAGAACGCATAGCCATCGGGCAGACTGAAATGGAGCCAATCTCCAAACGTAGGGATACCAATCATCGGCGAGATTGCTGATAGCGACAATAACGATCCAGCCCACAGCAGCACCAGCCCCAAAATCGCATATTTGGGACGACGCGCCCAGCAGTAGGCAACCATCACGTAGGGGTGAACTATGAGATAGAACCCTAACATCTCTGGTGCTTTGAAACAGTCCCAAAAATCGAACGCACACGAGATTGCAAACGGCACCAACACGCCCATAATCAACGTATTGAGGAATACAAAGGCGTATCGCTCGGCTGAGGTCAGAGGCAGGGTCATTTCGAGTGTAGCGCGATTGGTCGTTCGATCGAGCGAGCGTACCGACATATCAGCAACTACCACCACAACAGCGCACAAACATATCAACGCTGTTTCAAAAAGCACCTCTATTTCGAGGAAGAATTTGAACTTTGCCAAAATCAATAGAGCCATCGCTGCAAGGGCTGCAATGATAACTCCGAATATCAAAGCATACTTGCGACCATACTCGGCATAGTGCTTTGCGGTGTATTGCGCCACGCGGCGCAGGCTAAACGTCTTCATAACGGCTTAAAGTTTTGATTGGTTAGCAATTACGGCTGCAACCTCGCGCGGCGATCGGGTTGCTGCATTGAACATCATCTCCATATCCATACGGCTCTCCTCGTCGCCCTCGGCGATCCACACTCCACGAGCACCCATAACACTCGGCTCGGAATAGAGAGGCTTCACACCCGCAGGAACAACGCCCATACCGAACAGCGTCGAAAGCGTTGCAATGCTCTCGTTGAGAACCATTCGGTGCGGTTCGAGGATCACCAGACGATCGACCAGATTCTCGATATCACGTGCCGCGTGGGTCGAGATAACGATCGTGCGCTCGTCATTCACCTGCTCGGCAAGCATCTGACGCAGAGCCTGTCGCGCGGGAATATCCAAGCCGTTGGTCGGCTCGTCGAGCAACAAAATAGGCGTATTGCAAGCCAACGCAAACGACAGATATGCCTTCTTACGCTGACCCATCGACATACGGTCAAGACGCACAGCACTATCGACCTCGAAACGTAAGCAACAATCGTCAAAACGTGCCTCGTCATAATTGGGATAGAACGGTGCAGTAACCTTCACAAAGCGATCAAGAGTCAGCTGAGGAAGGCTAAACTCCTCGGGCACGATCATCAACGATGTGTAGAGCGCTGTGCCACGCCGTGCAACATCGACACCCTCAACCGCGATTGTCCCCGCATCGGCATCGAGCAATCCCGCCATCAGATTGAGCAGCGTGCTCTTGCCCGTACCATTGCGACCCAACAACCCGACAATCTCACCCGACGGAATCATCATCGACAGCGAGTCGAAAACCTCCGTGCGAGATTTGAGGGTGGAATAGCTAAATTTCAAATTGCGAATTTCGATCATAGTTTTTCGGTTTTTGAGTTTGGTTTTGTTTGGCGCGCTTAGTGTATTAGTGCATTAATACACTGCAAAGGTAGCGATAAATTCTAAACTTCCAAATCCTCGTGCGATTTTTTTTAGGAAATTTTTAGAGCGAATAAAAAATGACCACTCTAATGAGTGGTCATAAATTTCAATTAGCCGAGCATTAGTCGATCAATCCGAAGTGTTGCAGTGCCTTGCAGATACCCTCATCATCGACCGTATCGGTGACATAGACCGCCGCCTGCTTAGCCGAATCAACCGCATTGCCCATCGCTACACCCCAGCCTACGTGGCCAAGCATACTCACATCGTTGCCGCCATCGCCAAATGCCATCGCCTCCTCTCGAGGAATACCGAAGTGCGCCAACAGTGCATCGACACCCTGCTGCTTGCTCACTCCACGCAGATTGACATCGGCAAACAACGGATGCCAGCGCGTCGATTCGCAATGTTGCAGGTAGCCATCCACAATCTTTGCCTCATCCTTCTGATCAACATAGATATTCACCTGATAGATATTACGTTTGATCGTCTGGCGAGGATCCTCAACCTGCGGCACGGGTAGGGCGATATGATTCCACACCTCGCGCACACGATCATCGACATAGTTGATCGTGTTCCCCACCTCATCCATAAACGAGCAAGGGAAGGGGTGGTTGTTAGCTTCGAGATAGTCAACAATCGCCTCCAAGTCGCTCTGCGGAATGGTTGCTCTGCTAATTGTCGTACGACCATCAGCCTCCAAACAGCAGCAACCATTGAGCGTAATGTAGCCGTCAAACTTGATATGGCTGACCACCTCGGTCTGGTTGAGCAGTCGCCCCGTTGCCAAGATCACCTTCACTCCTCGTCGGCGCAACTCGGCCAACGCTTCCACCGTCGCATCGCTCACACGGTGAGTATTGAAACTTACGATCGTGCCGTCGATATCGAAAAATGCAGCACGGATATTGGGTTTGTTATTCATAATCTTTTCGTATGCCAAACGTTCGGCTCCATCAGCGAGGTAGATCGTACCGCAGAGCGTCATTCCGTTCTTCTCGGCAACACGCTGCATCGAGCGATTGTCGCGGTGGGTATCAATGCGCAGGCTATCGGCACCACGCTTGCGGCACATTCGCTCCGTCTGTCGCACGATCCACTCGGCAATACCCTGCCCACGAGCCGACAGATCGACCGCAATGCGATGAATCGTAGCGTAGCATTGCGCATCGGGCGCAAGCCATTCACCGTCGTAGATCACCTCATAGTTGGGATCGGGCGCAAAGGTGATCATCGCCGTCGCCACAATCTCGACCGCCTCGTTGCACACCACATAGCTCTCGCCACGCGCAATGTCGCGACGTATCACCTGCTCGTTGGGGTAACCATTCTGCCATTGATCAATCCCGCGCGCACGGAAATCCCCCTGCGCATCGGCAATAATTCGCATCACCGCTGGCAGGTCATCGCTGGTCGTGGGGCGCAGTGTCAATCGTCCGAACATTGTTATTAGAGTTTTCAGAGCGCAAAAATAGCCAAAATTCGTGGAATAATGTAATATATGTATAAAATAAACCGAGCCGCCCCCACTACGAAGTCGGCTCGATTGTTCTCGTAATGCAAGCGGTTACTTGCCAACCGTCTGTGCCAATACAACGGTGTACTGCTTCGGATCGAGCGAGAGCAGGCTCAACACCTCAGCACTCTTCAAGCTACCGCGCGTGATCGCCTTCAATCCATTGCCTGCTGCGTACAGATTGACATTCTCGGCATAGCCCGCAGCGTCCTGACCCGCCAAGAACTCAGCCTTCGTACGATCGATACCCTTGCCTTCAAACTTAGCCAAATCAGCCACATAGACAAGATTTAACGGAGCAGTATAAGCGAAATCCTGAGCCGCACTCAGCTCTCGATAATCGCCCTCCACCTCACGCACCAGCACGTGCAACTCCGAATTGTAACGGAATACACCCTCAGCCGTAAATGCATAGACCGTAACGGGATAGAGAGCCAAGCCCGACGGTGCAGCCAGATGTTCATTGGAGCGACTGACGCCCGCAGCACCCCACACTACCCCACTCAACTCTTCGAGCAACAGCGGCTCGGTTGAATATTCACGCGACGACGCACGCTCGGCCAAAGCCTCATTAATCGTCTTACCGGCCAATAGATCGGGCTGAGTCAGCACAATCGTATCGCCATAAATAACCACCGTTGCAGGCGCAGGCTCCGCCTCAACTTTCGCCTGCTTATCAGCCGCGCCACAGCACGAAACCGCCAGCCCAG
>JAZOMS010000087.1:0-3359 GCA_045654145.1 Alistipes sp.
CGGCTCACCGCGTGTTGCGTCAAGATACTTGACAAACTCCTTCAAACCATCGTGCGAGAAGAAGGTCTCGCTGCGGAATTCGCCATTGTCGTCCTTCTGGCGACGATCAGTTAAGATCAGTTTGATTCCCTTGTTCAGATATGCCAACTCGCGCAGACGTGCTGCCAAGATGTCGTACTTATACTCGGTCGTGATGAAAATGTCGCCATCGGGTTTGAAGGTTACGATCGTACCCGTAGTGTCGATCTTACCCACAACCTCCATAGCTGACGTAGGCGTACCCTTGCTGTATGACTGACGGTAGATGTTACCATTGCGATGCACCTCGGCAATCAACTTGACCGAAAGAGCATTTACGCACGATACACCCACACCGTGCAGACCGCCCGACACTTTGTAGCTATCCTTATTGAATTTACCGCCGGCGTGCAGCACCGTCAGAACGACTTCGAGAGCCGACTTGCCCTCTTTCTCGTGCATATCGGTGGGGATACCTCGACCGTTGTCCTCGACAGTGATCGAGTCATCCTCGTTGATGGTTACCTTGATATCGGTACAATAACCCGCCAGAGCCTCGTCGATCGAGTTGTCGACAACCTCGTAAACCAAGTGGTGCACACCCTTCTCGCCCACATCACCAATATACATTGCGGGTCTTTTGCGTACTGCTTCAAGACCTTCCAACACCTGAATACTGGAAGCCGAATACTCCTCCTCGGCGTGTTGCTTTACGTTTTCCAAATCGTTGTTCATCGTTGATCAAATAATTCCTGCAAATTTACGATTTATTTCGCTAAACAACAACTTTTCGAGCCTAAAAAACAAAGTTTTTTGCCTTGAAAAATGCTATTTTTCGCACTTTTATTCAACCTGCTCGATCGTAATGTCGGGATTGGTGTGCAGAATCTCGATAAAACCCTCTTCATCGTTACCAACGAGCGAACGAACAACGATCTCAACGCGGTATCCGTCAGCCCGATCCAACTTGCTCAGATCGTACGAAAGTATCTGATAACCGACCTTTTTCAACTCCTCGTAGACCGTTTGTGCAGTCTGTTTGTTGTTGATGAGAATTGAGATGTAAATTCGTCGCCCGCCAATCTTTTTGAAGATGTAGCCAAACGCTTCCAAGCCAAAGAGCGTCAGCAGGGTAGCCGCCACGGCAATGGCGTATAAACCCGCACCTGCTGCCATTCCGATACCCGACGTCGCCCATAGACTTGCCGCCGTTGTCAATCCTCGCACAATCTGCTTTTGGAATATGATCGTGCCCGCTCCAATGAAACCTATGCCACTAACGACTTGTGCCGCCACACGGCTGAAATCGACCTGTGTCGAGTTGCCGAATCCATAACGCGAAATGATCATAAACAATGCGCTGCCGAGCGCTACGAGAAAATGTGTCTTCAAACCCGCGTCCTTAGCTCGATATTCGCGGTCAATTCCCACGGCAAATGCAAGCACACAAGCCACCGTCAGTCGTAAAATCAGATCCCAATCCATCATTATAATTAACTATTAATCCGCCCCCCTCGCAAGCAAATATGGTGCATTTAACTGCGAAAAGTGGTCGGAATGTCATATAATTTGCAAAAAGAAATAAGTTTTACTATTTTTGTAAATAATAATTAATAACTCAAATATCGAATAAATATGAAGAAAATTTTATTGGTTTTAGCGGTTGTGCTTGGTTTGAGCACAACTGCCGCAGCTCAGCAGAAGGGCGATGCATTTATCGGTGGTGCAATTGGTTTCTCGGCAGGCACTGACTCGTCAACCAGCTTTGGTTTGGCATTAGAAGGTGGTGGCTTTGTTGCTAATCGTTTGGCTCTTAGTGGCGAGGTTGCCTACAATTTGGTTGCTGGCGAGATCAACGTTATTACCGCAGGTCCTAAGCTCTCTTACTATGCTCGTTTGGCTGATAAGTTCTACTACACGCCTTCGGTTAGTGTTACGGCTGCATACGTAGCGGTTGGCGGTGCTGATACAGGTGGCATAGGTGTGGGTTTGGGCTTGGCTGGTTTTGAGTTCCGTCCGACTCAGCACTTTGGTATGAATGTCAATCTGTTCTCGATGAGCGCAATGTTCAATAACGGCTTTTCGTTCTCGGCAGATATGATGATGAATACCTCGGTATCGTTCCGCTACTATTTCTAAATCAAAAACAACCTCTCAAACATAATTTTGAATTGTGAATTAACAAAAAAAGCTCAGTCGCAAGCTGAGCTTTTTTGTTCTCCTTATGTGGAGGTGGCGGGAGTCGAACCGAGATCGCCATTTGGCGGTCGAGGTCATCGAAGGCGTGCCGCAGTCGCCACAGGCGGTGCGGGAAAACACGCCGAGATAACCCGCGTCCAAAGAAAAACAGCGTCCGAAGCTCTCGAACGCTGTCAAAAAGTCCCACTTTGGTGGAGGTGGCGGGAGTCGAACCCGCGTCCAAACAAGGAGCCCGAAGGCTTTCTACACGTTTAGTCGCCGTTTGATCCTTCTGCTTATGCCTGGCAGGCAACAACCGAACACAAGCCCCAGCTTCTAAAATTTCGCCACTCGGCCGAAGCACTCCTCGCGACTATCTCTAAATGAATGATACCCCATATGAGCGATGATTAAAGAGCGGAACCACCGTTCGGGATACTCGTCGTCAGCCCGCCTTGGAGCCGTCGATTAAGCCAATTTTCCTTGAAAATTAGGCAGCGAGTGCGTAGCTGTTATTGCCAGTTAATTGTCGAGTGTTGATATTTACGAGCCACCACACAATGCTCGACGTGCTTACAATCAGACTCTACCTGCTGTCAAAACCGGTCACCCCCGAACTATTGTTCGATGGGTCGAACTGCTGTAATAACGCCACAAAGATAGTGCATTTTCTGTGAAAAATTGCAGAATCGCTGCAAAAACACTATCTTTGTTCTAAACTTTTACTTTCGACGAATGGAACAGAATAGTGTAATCTCACTCCGAGGAGTGTCGATATATCACGCCGACCGTGGCTTCGGTCCAAAGGCTGAGGAGCGTGCGGTAAAGGCAGGCGAGCTGGTATTGGCTGATGTCAATTTGGAAATAGGACGTGGCGAATTGGTCTATCTGATTGGACGTGTAGGTAGCGGAAAATCAACGCTTTTGAAGACACTATATGCTGAGGTGTCGTTATTGACGGGTGAGGGTAGTGTGGCTGGATTCGACCTGCGCAAATTGCATCGTAAGGATATTCCTCACCTGCGTCGCAAGATAGGCATCGTATTCCAAGATTACCAACTATTGAACGATCGCAACATCTTCCAGAACCTCTACTTTGTAATGAAGGCTACGGGTTGGAAAAATGAGGTTGATATGCGCCGCCGTGCCGATGAGGTGATGAA
>JAZOMS010000088.1:0-6976 GCA_045654145.1 Alistipes sp.
CGACGGTGCAAAGGTACCAATGTCGCAGGTGAGTGAGATCCGCTCAACTTCGGGGCCGATTGCGATCTTCCGCGAGAATGTGAATCGCAAGGTCGGCGGTTCGGCCATTGTCGTTGGTGGCGTCTGGGGCGGGGGCGTGAAGGATATACAGCAGGTAATCGACGAACAGATCACTCTGCCCGAGGGTTACTATATCGAGTATGGCGGTCAGTTCGAGAGCCAGCAGGCTGCAACCCGCACGCTGACCTTCGCCTCGCTCGTGGCACTGCTCGTAGTCTTCCTGCTGCTCTATCAGGAGTTCCGCGACTTCGGTCTATCGGGATTGATTATGATCAACCTGCCGCTGGCACTGATCGGTGGCGTGGCGAGCATCTGGTTCACGTCGGGCATCGTTAGTATCCCAGCTATCATCGGTTTCATCTCGCTATTGGGTATTGCCGTTCGTAATGGTATCCTGCTCGTGTCGCACTACCGACAGTTGCAGGGCGAGGGCTTGTCGCTCCACGATTCGGTGGTGCAGGGTTCGCTCGACCGACTGAACCCGATCCTGATGACCTCGCTCACCTCAGCGCTGGCATTGATTCCGCTGGCTCTGAATGGCGACGCATCGGGCAACGAGATCCAGAGCCCGATGGCGAAGGTGATACTCGGAGGTCTGATCTCATCGACCCTCCTCAACGGCTTTATCATTCCGATTGTATATATCATTTACACCAAATACAAAACCCGTAAGAACAATGCGTAACATCAGATATATATTAGTCGTGGCAGCCTCGGTTGCCACACTCGGTTCGCGTGCGCAAGGTATCGAGGATGTGTTGCGTCAGATCGAGCAGAACAACCTCTCGCTGCGCGCTCACAGTTCGCTGACTGAGGCTCGAACGCTCGACGCCCGCACTGCAAACCAACTGCCCAACCCCCAACTTCAATATGTTCACGCGTGGGGCGCACCTGCCGAGGCGGGTCAAAATGGAGAGTTGGTCGCAACTCAATCTTTCGATTTCCCGACAGCTTATGCCCGTCGTTCGCAGATGGCCAAGATGCAGAGTGCGCACTTCACCGCTGACCACGCTCTTGTCCGCCAGCAGACACTGCTCGAAGCCAAACAGCTCTGCATCGATCTCATCGCCCTGCGTCGCCAACAGACCATAGCCGATGAGCGAGCACAGAATGCCGAGCGTATTGCCAAGGTCTATGCCTCACGTTTGGAGGCTGGCAAGGGTACGATCCTCGAAAAGAATCGTGCCGATATGGAGCTGACCGCAGCACGCAATGAGGCGAGTATGATCGAGATCGAGATTGAGGCTGTGGAAAACCGACTGCGCACGCTCAATGGCGGTGTAGAGGTCGCTTTTGCCGACACGGAGTATGCTCCGCTTGCGGAGTTGATGCCATTGAGCGAAATGGAGGCTCTCTATTCGACTGCCGACCCAGCTTTGCTGGTCGCAGCATCGCAGGTCGAGATTGCCGAGCAGAGCGTTAAGGTCGAGCGTGCAAAGACCCTCCCGCAGTTCACCGTTGGTTACAAACTTGCCCACTCGCCGGGCCAACATTTCAATGGCGTGGTGGTGGGGATGAGCGTACCCATCTTTTCGGGCTACCGCAACACTCGCGCAGCAAAGGCGCAGGTCGCATACGCTGAGGCGGAGCACCTGAGTGCAGTGAATGATGTACGCACATCGCTCACAGCAATGTATGAACGCGTTGAGGTATTGGAGCGTTCAATTGAGGAGTACCGTACGATCGAGGCGGAGATGGGCGACTACCGCTCATATCTCTCGCGTGCGATCGAGGCAGGACAGATTTCGATTATCGACTACTACTCGTCGCTGGACAACTACTACGACGTGCTCTCGGCTCGCATCGACTTCGAGCGTCAGTTGCAGCAGGTCTATGCTCA
This sequence comes from Alistipes sp., assembly GCA_045654145.1. GTDB lineage: Bacteria > Bacteroidota > Bacteroidia > Bacteroidales > Rikenellaceae > Alistipes. Next base: position 1,901 of record JAZOMS010000088.1, read on the forward strand.
GATCAATTCGGTGATGTTGTAATTGAGGCAATACACACAAAAAAGGTCGTGCATATTTTGCACGACCTTTTTTGCATATATGTAAATTTCGTTACTCAACCTCGATCTCGCCAGCGAACAAGAAGCCCTTGCCGCCACCGCCATTGTGCCAAGGCGATACGGGATCGAGCGCAGCAGCCTTAACTCGCAGATAGCGAGCCGTGGTCGGCTCGAACGCAACATCGAACGTAAAGATACCATCAGGCTCACCCTCAGCCTGCGGCTCGATATCCAGATGTCCAACCTCGGTGAAATTCTCGTTGTCGTCCGAGGTCAATACGGTCATCGACATCGGCAAGAATACCCACGGAGCCTTCTCGGCCAATGCCGTCAGCGACACCTTCGAGTAGCTCTCCGAGCCCTCCATATCGATGGTTACGTCCATATCCTCGAACAGATAGCCGATCCACGGACCACCTCCAAAGTCGGGACCACCAACGCGACCATCAACCAACGTCTTAGCACCCTCGAAGAGATACTTCGCGTGGGGATTGCTATTCAATGTTGCGGGGCGTGCCGTAGCCTTATTGAAGAGAATAGGAACAACGCAGTTATCAACGTCGATACCCTCGCGGAATACGGCTGCTGTCAGCGTGCACTGCTCGGTGATCTCCAACGGTTTGGTATAAACTGCCGATTCGGTGGTAGGCTCACTGCCATCGAGCGTGTAGTAGATCGGAGCATCGCCCAGCGTGGTGAGCGTAGCGGTGATCGAACGCTTCTCGACGTCGGTATCGGTCTCGGCTGTGATGCCGAAGATGTGGGTCGCATAGTTGTAACCCATCGCCTCGTAGATCTCGTGCATACGGAAATTGGCAATGAAACGATCCCAATTGCGTACACCCTTTGCGCACCACTGCACCTCGCTCAGTGCCGACAGACGAGGCAACAACATATAATAGAGGTGATCACGATCGGCAATGTACTCGGTCCACATATTGGCCTGCACACCGAGGATATGTTTAGCATCCTCCTCGGTCAACTCCTCAGGCAGCTCATACGAATAGACACGATCAGCGGGCAGGAAACCGCCAATACCAAACGGCTCGGCCTCCTTATCAGCCGACTGACAATAATCGAAGTAGAAGTACGATGTGGGGACCATCACCACGTCGTGGCCCAACTTAGCTGCCTCGATACCGCCCTCGTTGCCACGCCACGACATAACAGCAGCATTGGGACCAATCTGACCTTCGAGAATCTCATCCCAACCGATCACGCGACGACCCTTCTCGGCGAGGAACTCCTCGATGCGAGTCATCACATAGCTCTGCAAATAGTGCTCAGCCGTATGCTTCTCATCATCCTTCAAGCCCAACTCCTTGATCTTCGCCTGACAGGTGGGGCACGTGCTCCAACGCACCTTCGGGCACTCGTCGCCACCGATGTGGATCAACTCCGAGGGGAACATCTCAACGATCTCCTCAAAGACACCCTCCAACAGATCGAAGATCTTGTCATTACCAGCGCAGAGCACCTCATCCGAGATACCCCAGCGAGGCCATACCTCATACGGACCACCCGTGCAACCCAATTCGGGATAGGCCGCCAAAGCTGCCATCATATGACCAGGCAGGTCGATTTCAGGAATAACCTCGATGGCATTTGCCGCTGCATACTCAACGACTTCACGAATCTGATCCTGAGTGTAGTAACCACCGTGCGGAACGCCATCGTAATTACCCCACTCCTTGCGGATTACGGTGTGCTTACGCATTGCGCCCACCTCAGTAAGTTCGGGGAAACGCTTGATCTCCACGCGCCAGCCCTGGTCGTCAGTGAGGTGCCAATGCAGGCGGTTGAGCTTATGCACAGCCATAATGTCGATGTAGGCCTTCACCTCCTCGATCGAGAAGAAGTGGCGCGACACGTCCAAATGCATACCTCGATAACCGAAACGAGGAGCGTCAGCTATTTCGAGGCAAGGCAACAACCACTCCTTATCGGCAACCAACTCCGAGCCATAAATCTCAGCCGGCAACAACTGCTTGATGGTCTGGATAGCATAATGGAAACCTGCGAACTCGCTCGCACGTACCTCCACGCCCTTGCGACCGATCGACAAACGGTAGCCCTCAGGCTCAACCGTTGCATCAACTACAAAGCGGAAGCCCTCCGATGGCATCGTAGCCACCTTCGTCGCCTCGAACTCGCCACCACTTACCGTAGCCAGCTGCTCAGCAAAAGTTGCAACCGACGCAAACGCGCGATCATCCATCGCCTCGTCGCACGCCATAGGTGCATTCACAATCGAATATTGACCCGAACCAGCCTCAACGTGGTTGGGATAAGGAACGAGCGCCAGAGGCTCGTTCTTGGGCGTGCAAGCCACCGCTGCGACTGCCGCCAATGCAATTAATAGTTTCTTCATCGTTTTATTGTGTGTTTGTTCTATTTCTTCGACTTCTTCTTGCCCATCATCAATCGCTCGATAATCTTGGGCAGCTCGGTGTTCTTCATAATCGCGCCAAACTCCTCTGCACCTGCACCATATGCAAAGATAGGAACAACCGTACCCGTATGACCCTTAGTGCTAAATGAAAGAATAATAGGTTTTTGCTCACCTACCTCGTAAGAACGATACGACACACCCGTACCACCCGTCTCGTGGTCGGCCGTTACAACCAGCAGCGTTTCGGGGTGCGACTCAACGTACTTAACCAACATCTGCAACGTGCGATCGAACTCCTGCATCTCCTCGATCATACCCTCCGAGTCGTTGTTGTGGCCATAGCCGTCGATAATCGCACTCTCGATCATCAGGAAGTAACCATTGCGATCGGCCGTGCGCTCCAACGTGCCCAATGCCTTCTCGACCGCGCGAGTCAGGTACTCGGTCGGATCGGCCGAGGTAGGCTCCTCGCCATTATCGGCTGCCAGCTGAGCTGCCAGGCAAACCTCAGCGCCATCGGCCGCACCTGCGGTTGTATTGCTCGACTTATTGCGACGATGAACGTCCGACATCGGCAGAATCGACACGAAACGATCTGCCGTAGAGCGAGCCGTTGCACCCCAATCCAGATATACATCATAGCCACGGTGAATCAGTTCGGCAGTCAAATCGACCGAGTCGGGACGACCTACAAACACGCTCAGACCCGAGCCGATAGCCACATCAACACCACTCTCGACAAACTGTTCAGCCAGACGCAGACTCTCCTTGCGGCTCTTCACACCACCATAGAATGCTGCGGGCGTAGCCTCGGTAAGCACCGTATTGACTACTATACCCGTGCGCTTGCCCATCGTCTGAGCTTTGCGCAGGATGCTGGTCAGCTGGTTGCCATCGGGATCGACACCCAGATAGCCATTGCGAGTACGTGTGCCCGTAGCCAGAGCCGTACCACCAGCGGGTGAGTCGGTAACGAAGTTATCGGCCGAGCAGGTCTCCGACAAACCAATCACGGGAGCATACTCGAAACCCGTCTTCTCGTTCTGCGACAAGAGCAACGACGACACCGCGCCAAAACCCATACCGTCGCCAATCAGATAGATCACATTCTTCACACGCGGTTGAGCCGCCGAAACGGTCAGCACCAGCAGAGCGAAAATTGCAGTTAGAATAGTCTGTTTTTTCATTGTTGTGTAGATATTTTTTAGTTTTTGATTTTTCCCATCAAACCACGCACTATGCGCACCATCTCACGCATACCCTCCAAGCGCAACAACCACGCTCCGCCCGCATAGATCGCAACACCCGTCGCAACCTCCACAATCAGCCGTACCGCTATCGGCCACATCTGTACTGCCCCACTCAGCATATATACCGCCGCGCACATAGCCGTAGCAACAGCCAATGGCGCAAGCAGATCGCGGAGAACACGACACACCGACACATTTGTGAAACGCAACGTAGCACCGAAATTGATCACCATCTCGATCACCGACATCGCCACCAGACCCCACACTACGGCCTCGACACTCATCGGGATTGTAAGCACAAGAATTGCAGTCATTATCAACTTCTTGACTACTTCGAGTTGGAAAACAATACGACCATTGCTACGCACTTTCAGAATATTGTAAGCCACCATTGCTATGGGCTGCGTAATACCCGTCAGACACAGCACTCGGAAGTAGGGCACCGTCGGTCGCCACTTATCGCCAATCAGCGCAAACATATCGTCGGCCACCGCCACCAGCCCCGCCATCATCGGGATCATCACAAAGGCCATCACCATCAACACCTGACGGTAGCTCTCGGCAAATTTACGTTCGTCATCACGAATAGATGCCAACGCCGGAAAGGTTACATTCTGCACCGCCTGCACGGTCGAGGTTACAGGCAGATCCTTCAACTTCTGCGCCTGCGAGAAATAGCCGAGTTGTTGCAGCGTGTATATACTGCCGATGAACAGCGACGAGATGTTGTTATAGATACCATTGAGTAGGTCGGTTGCCAGCAGACGCGAGCTATAAGGGAACATCTCGCGCAGTGGTCGCATACTCCAACCACCCCTCGGGCGCCAATCGCCCCACCACCAAAGTAGTGCAGCCTTGACCACCAACGTAAGCAATCGCTGGCAGACCAATGCCCACAAACCACCGCCCGCCACCGCCACTGCGATCGATACCACACCAGCCACCAATGACGAAAGGAAGGTGATGGTCGAGAGCTTGCGGAAAGCGAACGTGCGTGTAAGGATCGTATTCTGTATCACGCACATAGCATTGACCGGCAACAGCAGGAACAGCACCGGAGCGATACGAGTCATCTGCGGCTGATCGTAGTACTCAGCCAACGGGAACGATCCCGCCACCAACAGCGCATACAGCACCCACGACACCACCATATTGAACCCAAAGACCGAGGTGTAGTCCGTCTGCGTAGGTTCGGGTTTGCGGATCAGAGCCTGCGAGAATCCGCTATCGACAATGAGCAACGACACCGTCGCAAAGACCACCATCACGGCCATCCTGCCGTAATCGTCGGGTACGAGCAGTCCTGCCAGCACAAAGCTGACGACCATTTGCAGGAGCATCGAGCCGATCTTCTCGGCCGCGCTCCACGCCACACCACTCACTACCTTGTCTTTG
>JAZOMS010000089.1:0-2650 GCA_045654145.1 Alistipes sp.
TATTTCATAGCTTTTATTCGTTATTAGTTGTTTCCATCAATTTCATCAGTTCGTCGTACTTCGGAGTCAGAATTATCTCCGTACGGCGGTTCTTGGCACGTGCTTCGGCCGTCTTGCCCTCGGCAATAGGAAGCGACTCACCGCGACCTGCTGCAACGATTCGCTCGGGAGCTATCTCCTTGTTGTCCAGCAACAAACGTACGACTGTCGTTGCACGCTTAGCACTCAGATCGAGGTTATCTTTCAGATAGGCATTGGGCGTATAGCGCACATCGTCGGTGTGTCCCTCGACCATCACGTTGATGTCAGGATTTGCTGCCAGCACCTTCGCCAGATCACGCACCGCCTTCGCACCCTCGCGACCGATCTCGTAACTACCCGAACGGAAAAGCAACTTGTCCTCCATCGAAACATATACCTTACCGTCGCGCGTTGAGATCGTAAGTCCCTTGCCCTCAAAGCCTAACAGAGCGTCGCTCACCTGACGGCGGATCGAGGCAATAGCCTCCTCGCGCGCCTTCAACATAGCCTCCAACTCCTCGACTCGTTGCGAGCGCTCCTCCAAATCTGCTTGGTTGCGCTGCAACTCCTGCAACATACGCGACGCCTCAGCATTACCTTTGTCGAGCATATCGCGCAGTTGGTCAAGTTCACGACCAAGTTTGGCGTGATCGGTATCAAGTGCGGCATACTGCTGACGCAGAGCATCGTGGTCAGCCAAGAGTTTCGACAGGTCGTCCTGCAAACCGAGCTTCTGACCATTAAGCTCATTATTAAGCTGTTCCATCGCTGAGTAGCGAGCACGCAGAGCCGACATCTCGCTTTCGAGGCGCATCACTTCGGCTCGCGAGGCGTTATAAACTTTGTTCGATACACACGAGCTGCAAACGAGGCTCAATATTACGATTATCAACAATTTTCGCATCATTCAATCGGTTTTATGCTGAATCCTTTTGCGAAGATAAGTATTTTTCTCCAATATTTAATTATCTTTGTCGAGAGAAAATGCAACTAATGGGAACGAAAGAGTATAAATATCTCAACCGAGTCGATTCTCCGACCGATCTTCGCACGCTCAGCGTCGATGAACTCGCCGTCTATTGCGACGAATTGCGACACTACATCATCGAGCAATGCGCCGTCAATGCTGGTCATCTCGGATCGAGCTTGGGCACGGTGGAGTTGGCAACAGCTCTCCACTACGTTTTCTATACGCCTGAGGATCAGTTGATTTGGGATGTCGGACACCAAGCCTACGCCCACAAGATCATCACCGAGCGTCGTGATGCATTCTCGACCAATCGCAAATTGGGCGGCTTGGGAGGCTTTCCCCGTCGCAGCGAGAGCCAATACGATGCATTTGTCGGCGGACACTCGTCGGTGTCGATCTCAGCAGCACTCGGTATGGCCGAAGCAATGCGACTGAAAGGCGAAGAGCACAGCGTGGTTGCAGTGATTGGCGACGGTGCAATGACAGGCGGTTTGGCATTTGAGGGGCTGAACAATGCGGGTGCAAGCAAAGCAAACCTACTCATCATCCTCAACGACAACAATATGTCGATCGATGCCAATGTGGGTGCGCTGAAACACTATCTGCTGCGCATCACCACCTCGCGCCACTACAATCGTTTCAAGACCCGAGTGTGGAATATGCTCTCGACGATGCCCTCGCTGCGTCGTGCGATGCAGAAGGCTGGTAACGTCGTTAAGCAGGGTATATTGCAGAATAGCAATCTGTTCGAGAGTTTCGGATTCCGCTATTTCGGTCCGATTGACGGACACGACACCGCCTCGTTGGTGCGCACCCTGAGCGATCTGCGCCAGATCAAAGGTCCGAAATTATTGCACGTGTTGACCGTCAAAGGTAAGGGCTATGCCCCCGCCGAGCAAAACCAATCGGTGTGGCACGCACCAGGACATTTCGACCCCGCAACGGGCGAGCGACTGGACAAGAGTGCTCCCGATGCACCTGCTCGCTACCAAGATGTTTTCGGACAGACACTGCTCGATTTGGCACGCCACGACAAACGCATTGTCGGCATAACTCCCGCAATGCCAACAGGCTGCTCGCTCAATATTATGATGGCTGAGATGCCCGAACGCTGCTTCGACGTGGGTATCGCCGAGGGCCACGCCGTAACCTTTGCGGCGGGTTTGGCAACGCAGGGGTTAGTACCCTTCTGCAATATCTACTCGTCATTCTCGCAACGAGCATTCGACAATATAATCCACGACGTAGCGATCCAGCAACTGCCTGTTGTTCTTTGTCTTGACCGTGCTGGGTTGGTGGGTGAAGATGGAGCTACACACCACGGAGCACTCGATATGGCAGCGCTGGGCAGCGTACCCAATCTGGCGATCGCAACCCCGATGAACGAGAGCGAGCTGCGCAACGTGATGTACACCGCCTCGCAGGCCGAACGCCCCGTCGTGATCCGCTATCCACGTGGTCGCGGTGAGGGTGCGGAGTGGCACGAACAGCCTTTCACTGCGCTCGAAATCGGACGAGGACGTCGTCTGAGTGAGGGTCGAGATGTGGCTGTGGTGAGCTTCGGCACGGTGGGTAACTTCGCCGCTAAGGCTATTGCTCGCGCTGCCGAAGATGGCATCTCGGTGGCTCACTACGATATGCGCTGGGCCAAACCACTTG
>JAZOMS010000090.1:0-1791 GCA_045654145.1 Alistipes sp.
ATACCGAACATAATCTGGAACATACCGAGTGCCAATGCTATTGAGAAGAAGTCGTTCTGGAAATCCAAGAAGGGCGACTTCTGAATGCTCTCATAGCCCAGCATATCGGGAATGCTCAATCCGAACAGCGAACCGGTATAAAGACCGAACAGTGTCGTAGCTCCACCACAGACCATCGTCAGCAACGATGCAGTTTTCAGGCTCTGACCACCCTTGAAGTAGAGTGCCAAACCTGCTGCAAGCAGAATTGCTCCATAACCTGCGTCGTTCAAGCAGATTGCGAAGAACAACATATAGAACGGACCGAAGAACGGCGTCATATCGAGCGTACCATACTTAGGCAGGGCGTACATACCACCGATCATCTCGAACAGACGCGCAAAGCGGTTGTTCTTCAACTTAACGGGTGTCTCATCCTCCTCCGTAGGCTGGCTCTTCAAGTAGATCATATAGGGGTACTCTTCGAGCATTGCATCGACCTTCTCTGCCGTTTCTGCCTCGGCCCAGCCCTCCATAACAACCAACTTGCCGTCAGCAGCCATCTCGCCCGTAGCCACAACCTTTGCAAGCTGCAATTTCTCACGAGCCTCAGCCGCCATCGCCTGAACCTTATCGGCCGTAGCCGCAGCACGTGCCACAACATCCTCCGTTGCAGCCAATGCAGCGCTCTTCTCAGCCGCCAAAGCCTCAGCCTCGCGATAGCTCATCGTGGGTGCCTTCACCTCCTCGGCATCAATCTCGATCTCAGCCTCGGGCGTTGCAACCACTACAAAGTAGGTCTGACCACCCTGCTCCGAGATCGGAACGATCGTGTAGCGCTCATTCCAAGCCGTTGCATTATCACCAAGCGTGCTGGTTGCGCAGCTGAAATAACGCAATACAATACCCTGCTCGGCCATCTTTGCGATCGTCGCGGGAGAGAACTCACCCCACGGTTTCAGCTCCTCGATGCTCTTCTCGTAGCGAGCGATCTCGCCACGCAGCGTCGCAGCCTCAGCCGTAGCCTCATTGTAGGCCTCGAAAGCCTCCTCACCCGTAGCGTAAGGCTCACCTGCAACGAAATCCTCCTCGGCAGCCTTCGCGCTCAGCACCTCAGCAGCCTTGGTCTTGGCCTCGACATCGGCAATCATTCTCAGATCAGCCTCCGAAGGCTCCCAGCCAGTAACCGTTACATCAACCAGACCCAACTCCTGCAAACGTTCCAAGAAGCGTTCGTGTTCGCCACTATAAAGGACGAAATCGTATCGTATCATCTTGACTATCATACCTTCTCGCCCTCCTCGGCTTGCTGATGTTTGGTTTTGACGATCTTCTGAGCACTCTTCGAGAGGTTCTCTTCGTCCTCCAAGAATCGTTTAATTTTACGTATAGCATCCTCATACCCAGGTATCTGCACCTTTTCGTAGAGGTTCACTTTTTGAGTAGTTTTCTTGCGGGCGTAGTCCAGCATTTCGCTCTTGCGATCGGCGATCTGCGATTCCAGACCCAGCGTAGCCAACTCCTTCAAAAGGGCTACACCGTCCGAGAGCCAGATCGGCGAACTGAACAGATCATAAGATTTCTCCTTGAACTTCACGCCTTGCAGGACAGGTATGCGAACTCCGGCAATCTTCTGAGTGGAGAGCTCCACATCTTCGACGGCCAGCAAGTCGGCATCAAACTCACCCCACAGCGCAACCATATAGTCGTAGCGAGCCGACAGCTCTGCCAAGCGACGCTCAAAGTCCGCTGCGGTACCCTTCGCTTTCTTAACTTCGAGGCGCAGCGCACTCTCCTTACTCTTGATGGTAG
>JAZOMS010000091.1:0-26748 GCA_045654145.1 Alistipes sp.
GGCAGCATCGGTTGCCGTACTGCCTGAGGCTGAGGAGTTTGACGTTGAGATCTCGATGAGCGACATCCGTAAGGACATCTTCTGCGCATCGGGTCCCGGTGGTCAGTCGGTCAACACGACCTACTCGGCAATCCGTCTGACCCACATCCCGACAGGTATCGTCGTGCAGTGTCAGGACCAAAAATCGCAGCTCAAAAACTTCGATAAGGCGTTGGAGGAGTTGCGTACGCGTGTGTTCAACCTCGAATACTCGAAGTATCTGGACGAGATCGCATCGAAACGTAAGACGATGGTTTCGACGGGCGACCGCTCGGCTAAGATCCGTACCTACAACTACCCGCAGGGACGTATCACCGACCACCGAATCAACTATACGATCTACAACTTGTCGGCATTTATGGACGGTGATATTCAGTCGGTTATCGATCAGTTGATCGTAGCCGAGAACGCCGAGCGATTAAAGGAGAGCGAGTTGTAACGAGCCGTTCGCTACGCCACAAGCGCCGTCGATTGACGCAATAGAACGCCACGCTACCCGTTTGGATGGCGTGGTTTTTTATTGGCGAGGGTCGGTTATTTTTCTCTTTACGATAAAAAAGTAGAAACCGCCCATATGGCGGGCGCGCACTCCGCACACCCATTGGATGCGTCATCGTTGGTGGATTCTACCGTTTCTTTGCTTTGGCTTAATCCAAGTTCGGTGGCGGGCGCACACTCGCGGGCTGGGGCGGTCGCACAAAGGACGAGCCTGCGAGTGTGTGTCGATTTCAAGAAAATCACCAACTAATTGAGCATTAAAAAAACCGCACCCCAAATCAGGGCACGGTTTTCTATTAACACGCTAATAATCAACTACTCTGCCTTTTCGTCATTAGCGGGTTTGCGCACAAAATCGATCTGGTAAGTATTGTTCTCAGGTTTTGTAATCGCGCCCGTTGCCGCGTCGATACCCCAACCTAAAACATCGCACAAATTGATCACCGACACTGCGTTGAACTTCTTGTCGATATAGATACTTTGAGTTTCGTAGCCCTCTGCCTCAGCCTTCACAACCGTTTCATCAAAACCGCGCTTGATTTTGGTGGTGTAAGGGAAGGTTACGGCGCTGTGCTTGCGGCCATCGATGGTGAGGTCAGCGGTCTGGTCGATGTCGCTCTCGAAAGTAACTTTTGCCTTCGAGCCACAGAACACCGTGGCACACGACGAGAGTGTCAATGCGCTGAGAATGAGCGCAGGAACAAAGATTTTCTTCATCTCTTTTGATTAGTTTTAATGTGCGCAGTCCCGACGCACGGGTTAATTTTGAGCAATAAAAAGCGTGGGACTCAACTCGTCCATTTGCTTTCTGAGGCTCTGGTAAACCGTACAACCAAATGGAGAATGAAGCCCACGCCAAACGACGTGAGCGTCAAACTTCGTTCCTTGGTTGTTTCGCAAAAATTTACCAGATTTTCAGAAAGCAAGCGAACAAAGCTAACGCTTTTTATGTAACTGCATCGCGCGTAATGCTACACGCAATAGCCTTTATTTCAAGCCTTTATATTTATCTCAATAGGCAATCTATCGTTTAGTTTTAACAAATATACAAATTTTTTCGTTTTGTTATTCACGGTTTCGCGAATCGATCCAAATCGTTACGGGACCGTCGTTGACCAATGCAACCTGCATATCGGCACCAAACTCGCCCGTGCCGACAGCGTGGCCTGCAAGCTCCTCGACCCGATGCACAAATCGCTCGTACAGCGGGCGCGAAATAGCCTCGCCAGCACTGCGAATATATGACGGACGGTTGCCCTTGCGGGTCGATGCAAACAGCGTGAACTGACTGACAATCAACAACTCACCACCCACCTGCTGCACGTCGAGGTTCATCACCCCCTGCTCGTCATCGAAGATTCGCAGACGCATCAACTTGCCCGCCAACCACTCGATATCCTCGTCGCCATCAGCCTCCTCCACGCCTACCAACACGAGCAATCCCTGCCCAATCTGCGAGCGCACCTCGCCACCGATCGTAACTGACGCTTGACGTACACGTTGTATTAAAAGTCGCATCGTTTTTACAATATAATATTTTAGTTTCTACCTCGATTTTAGTGCGCCTCCAACCAATTTTCGCCAATGCCATAATCGACCGTCAGCGGAACACTAAGCTTTGCCGCACGCTCCATAGCCTCGACAACAATCTGCACAATCAGCTCTTTCTCAGGGCGATAGAGGTCGATCACGATTTCGTCATGTACCTGTAAGATCATTCGTGAGCGCAACCCCGCACCACGCATTTTGCGGTGCATCTCGACCATCGCCAGCTTCATAATATCTGCGGCACTACCCTGAATCGGGGCGTTGATTGCATTACGCTCAGCCACTCCACGCGCCACCACATTGCGCGAATTGATGTCGTTCAAGTAGCGGCGACGACCGAAAATTGTCGATACAAATCCATCATTACGAGCCTGTTCCGCAGCACGATCCATATACTCCTTGACCTTCGGGTACGACGCAAAATAGCCATCGATAATCTCCTTGGCCTCGGTGCGCGAAATATCCAGACGCTGCGCCAGACCAAAGGCCGAGATGCCATAGATAATGCCGAAGTTAGCAGTCTTGGCACGACGACGCTGTTCGCTCGTAACCGTTTGAATATCTGTATGAAACACCTTTGCAGCAGTTGCACTGTGAATATCCTGACCCTCACGGAATGCCTCGATCAGACTCTGGTCGTTGCTCAGATGCGCCATCAGTCGCAACTCGACCTGCGAATAGTCGGCCGAGAGTAGCTGGTGGTCGCCATCAGAGGGAATGAACGCCGCACGAATAGGTCGCCCACGCTCATCACGAATCGGAATATTTTGCAAATTAGGATTGGCTGACGAGAGTCGCCCCGTAGCCGTAACCGCCTGATTATATGAGGTGTGTATGTGCCCCGTACGAGTATTGATCAGTGCAGGCAAGGCATCGACATAGGTCGAGAGTAGCTTTTTCACGCCACGATATTCGAGGATCAGACCCACAATCGGATGGCGCGATGCGAGCGACTGGATGTACTCCTCGTCGGTGCGGAACTGCTTGGTTTTGGTCATCTTAGGCTTGGGATCGATGCGCAACTTGGCAAAGAGCACCTCGCCCAACTGTCGCGACGAATTGACATTGAGCATCGGTTCGTCAGCCAATTCTCGGATCTTCCATTCGAGATCGGTCAGCTCTTTTTGCAATTCTATCTTGTATTTTGCCAGCGATTGGGTGTCGATACGCACACCTTCCCACTCCATATCGGCCAATACGTCGATCATCGGTTCCTCGATCTCGGCATAGAGATATTGTAACCCTTCAGCGCACACTTTTGGCCATAATGCCTGCTTCAATTGAAGCGTGATATCGGCATCCTCGGCAGCATATTCGGCCACACGATCGACCGCAATCAGATCCATCGTGAGCTGTTTAGCACCTCGTCCGATCAACGTTTCGATCTCGATCGGCGAGTATTTTAAGTACTTCTGTGCCAAGACATTCATATTGTGGCGCGACTCGGGGTCGAGCAGATAGTGGAGAATCATCGTGTCGTATTTCTTACCTCGCACCTCAATGCCTGCCGCACGCAACATCATCATATCGAACTTGATGTTTTGACCGATTTTAGCAATCTGCACACTCTCCATCAGCGGACGCACAATCTCGGCAAAATCGCTCTGCCAAGCCACGTACCAAGCCTCGTGAGGCTCGACCGCAAACGACATTCCGACCATACGATCATTGAAAAAATCGAAACCCGTAGTCTCTGTATCGAAACAGAGTTCATCGTAGCTCATCAGTCGCGCAACCAACTCGCGCAATTCATCGGCCGTACGCACAATATGATAGTTGTGAGGCGTCGTTGTGGCAGTGGCATAGATCCCATCATCATCGAACAGCGAGGGCTGCATCGGCAAACTATCTCCCTGATTATCAGAGGTTAGTTCATCGTTTGCAATCTCCTCGACCACTGACGTTGACGCCATTACTGCAAACATATCGCCCTGACCCGCCAACGATGCCGCTCGCTTGGCACGCGATTTTTCGACCGTAGCCTGCACCAACTGCGTCTGCTTAGCCTGCGTGGGTGCAGGCTCCTCGATCGGAGCTGTCGGACTTGGAGGTAGTTCGCGTGCGAACATATTGAAATCCAACTCTTTATATAGATCACGCAAAACCTCCGTATCGGGCTGCTCGACACGCAGAGCCTCGGCACTGAACTCGATCGGAACATCCAAAACGATCGATGCCAAACGCTTCGAAAGGAGCAACTGTTCGGCACCAGCCTCGACATTTGCACGCTGTTTGGGGGTCAGTTCGGCTGTATGTTCGAGGATCTGCTCGACCGTACCGAACTGATTTACAAGCTTTATCGCGCCTTTCTCGCCAATACCCTGCACGCCAGGAATATTGTCCGACGCATCGCCCCACAGCGCCAGCACATCGCGCACGAGCAACGGATCGTCGAATCCGTAGTGAGCCTTAATCGCCTCACGATCAACGATTTCGATATCTTCACCCTTCTGCTTATAGATCTTCACGCGGTCGGTTACCAACTGCCCGTAATCCTTGTCGGGCGTAACCATAAAGACCTCGAATCCTTCGGCAGCGGCCTTATGCGCCAACGTTCCGATCACGTCATCAGCTTCATAACCAGCCACTTCGAGCACCGGAATACGCATTGCCTCGCACAGTCGTTTGATGTAGGGCACAGCCTCGTGAATATCCTCGGGCGTAGCCGAGCGGTTGGCCTTATATTCGGGAAAAATCTCACGACGGAAACAGCCACCTTTCGGGTCGAAAGCCACGCCCAAACAGTCGGGATGCTCGCGTCGCAAAATATCACGCAGAAACTTGACAAACCCGAAAATGGGCGAGGTATTCAACCCCTCGCGATTGCGCATCGGGCGCGTCATAAAAGCGTAGTAGTATCTGAAAATCAACGCATAAGCATCGATCAAAAAGAGTCGATTCATAGCCTTACTGCTGATTGTGAGTTAGTTATTTTCGACCTTGGCAACCTCGCCATTTACCCCCTCGATCTCGGCAAAAAACTCCTCAACCGAAGCGCGGAAATAGTCGATGGTCTCCTCCATCGTACGGAACGACTTGCCACCCGCCGCATTGGCGTGGCCACCGCCCTCGAAGTAGCGACGCGCAAAGACATTGACATCGACCGCACCGCGCGAACGCAACGAAACACGTATAAATTTGCGCGTGGCGAGGAACATAGCCGACATCTTCATCTTCTTGACCGTCAGCGGGTAGTTGACAAAACCCTCGCTGTCGCCCTGCTGGAATCCGTAGCGTCGCATCTCATTCTCTTTCAGCGACATATAGGCCACCTCGCCATTGTGAATGATGCCCATTTTCTTGTCGATCACGTAGCCGAACAGGCGGGCACGCCCCTCCGTATAGCCGTTATAGACGTTGTTGTAGAGCGTCGGGATGTGAATTCCCGTTTCGAGCAACTTAGCCACCGTGCGGAACAGTTCGGGCGTCAGTGTCGAGAACGAGAAGTTGCCCGTGTCGGTCATCATACCCACATAGAGCGCCTCGGCCATCTCGCGTGTGATTACCTGCCAGCCGAACAATCGCTCGATGATCAATGCCACCAAATAGGAGGTCGAACTCGACTCGGGATGCGAGAACATCACATCGTAACCCTTTGGAGGTGAGAGGTGATGGTCGATCAAGATGCGCTTTGCCGAGCCATTTTCGTTGATCGCATCGCTCAGTGCTTCGAGGCGCGAAAGGGTATTGAAATCGAGGCAGAAGATCAGGTCGGCCTGCTTGATCGCAGCCGTGATCTGCTCAGGTTTCTCCTTGAAAACCTCAATCTCCTCGATGCCCGTAATCCAATTCAGGAAGTAGGGGTAGCGCGTCGGAACTACGCACAACACCTCGTGCCCCATCGATTGCAACACTCGGCACCACGCCAACGACGACCCCACGGCATCGCCATCGGGGTTGGTGTGCGAAAGGATTATGATGCGCTGGGCGGCGGGCGCCAACATCAGTTTCAATCGGTCGAGGGACTCAGTCGAGAGCACGACCTCTTTTGCTAAGTTGCTCATTATCGGTTAGTTTTCGTTATTATTCGTTGTAAAAATTATCGCTCGGCGCCACGATCGTTCCACGCAGAGCATTCGGTTGCAGTAGATCGGGGCACTCCACCGCACCCACATCGATACGCTTCACGATGGGCATAGCGAGGCTCTTCTCGGTGCCATTGATCAGTCCAAGTGCGATCTTCAACATCGGCTCGGTAGGCTCGCCCAGCTCGCCCCACTCGATCCAACGGAGCGACTTCTCGTCCATATATTCGTCGTAGAAGTGGTTGGGAATCAAGCCATTTTCGTAGTTCGACGTACCCTTGGCATCGTATGATCGGAAAGTTACGGGGTGGATCGTGTAGCGATAATTTCCGAAGATCGCCTTGTCGGTGCTATTGAACAGGTGGTCGATCACCTCCATACCCACAACTTTGCCTTCGGTCTGCGATCCGATGTGGATCACCTCCATATCCAGCCCTCGCAAGTTATTGATCATCAGTTCGCTTGCCGAGGCGCTACTCTCCGATGCAATGACATACAGACGCGGCAACGAGAGGTTGCAATCGGCCACCTCGGAGGTTGTCAGCAGGTTATACCACGACGACTTGCGCGAGGCATTGGGGCGGCACTCCAACCACTTCGAGCCGAGCTTCGCGTTAGGCGCGATCATACTCGACAGCAACTGAGCCGTAGATACATAGCCACCGCCATTATAACGCAGATCGAGCACCAATTCGTCGATACCCTCGCTCTTGAACTCGCGGAAAACCGAGCGCAACTGTTGTTCGTACTCGTTCGAATTTTCGAGATCGGTATCGTCGTAACCACGCTTGAATTGGTTGAAGAGCAGGTAGCCGACCTTTACTCCACTGCTGGTAGTCAGCACTTTATGTGTGTGGATTGGATTATCCTCGACCGCAGCTCGCGTGAGCGTAACAGCCTTATTCTCGTTCTCCTCCTTGAAAATCACGCCGTCGCCCATCGCATTGGCCGTGAACGAACACTTCAACACCTTGACCGACGAAGAGTTGGTTGGCAGCAACTTGTTGATGTCGCTGAAATTGCCCGCCAAAATCTGCTTGCCATCGATGCGACCAATCCAATCGCCACGTTTCAATCCCGCTTTTGCGGCGGGAGAGTCGGGCGTAACATACTGAATACGTGCAAAGTAGCGCAACACCACACCCGTCTGGGTCTGGATATTGAAGCCATAGGCGCGGATGCTCATACCGTAAGTCTCAGGGAAGGCGAAACCCGCAGCACGCGTTACGGGCGCACTGTCGATGTAGGAGTAGAACGAGCGCGAGCCATTATACACCTTGCCGTCGAGCGTATTGACCCTGACGGCTGTCAGCACATTAGTCAGAAACGACTGATAGTCAGTTTCATAAGCGGGTTTAATACCCTTGACCTCCTCATTCCAAAGGTAGTAGTAGGACAAAATCTGATAGGTCCACTTATTGACCTGAACATCCTCAGGATCAGATGGATCGGGTTCAGGAATGGGCGTGGGCGTACACGCCACAAAACCGTGCGTCGCCACAAGCAACGCCACAAGGTGGAGATATTTTTCGAACGTTTTTCTCATCATTTTAGCTCTTTTGCGCAAGGTGTACGCACACCAAGTCAATCTACAAATATACAACTTTTCGCTCAAAAATCAAATTTTGAGCCCACTATTGCCTCGATGTTTCTGCCACAGCACGTGGCGATCACCCAAAATCACCCCTCAGAATAGCCCTGAACAGTCCCTCGTGCGCACTCGCCCGCGCGCTCGAAAGATTCAAATGGGGGGCATCATCGCTAATATCGTTCGAAAATTGTAGGGCATATCCAAATATTTTTTTAACTTTGTAGCTTGGTAGCACGTGCGTACGTGCGCGCAAGAGGTCGTAAAATCACAAAAATTAATAATATATGGTAGAGAAAATCAACCAACTGATGGCCGAAGTCGAGGCGTTCAATTCGAAAAATCTCGCTGAGATTGAGGAGTTTAGAATTAAGGTGCTCAGCAAAAAAGGTCTGCTCAACCAGCTGATGGAGGAGTTCAAAACCGTGCCCGCAGAGCAGAAACGTGAGATGGGTCAGAAGATCAACCAACTCAAAAACTTTGCTCAGGAGCGCATTGCCGCACTCAAAGCCGAGGCTGAGGCAGGTGCTGCCGACGCTGCGTCGCTCATCGGCGATATGACCCGCCCGGGTACTGCCGAGCAACTCGGTTCGCGTCATCCCATTTCGCTCGTTCGCAACCAGATCTGCGACATCTTCTCGCGATTGGGTTACACCGTAGCCGATGGTCCTGAGATTGAGGACGATTGGCACGTTTTCTCGTCGCTCAACTTCCCGATGGAGCACCCCGCACGCGATATGCAGGACACATTCTTTATCGAGAAAACCAGCAACGAACCCAACCAGAAAGATGTGCTGCTGCGTACCCACACCTCGTCGATTCAGGTGCGTACGATGGAGCACCAGCGCCCGCCGATCCGCGTGGTGTGTCCCGGTCGCGTGTTCCGCAACGAGGCTATTTCGTACCGCGCACACTGCATCTTCCATCAGGTCGAGGGTCTCTACATCGATAAGGGGGTGTCGTTTGCCGACTTGAAACAGTCGATCCTCTACTTCGCCAAGGAGATGTTCGGCGAGAGCGCAACGATCCGTATGCGCCCCTCATACTTCCCCTTCACCGAGCCGTCGGCTGAGGTCGATGTGTCGTGCAACTTGTGCGGCGGTAAGGGCTGCAACGTCTGCAAGGGTACCGGCTGGTTGGGGATTATGGGTTGCGGTATGGTCGATCCTAACGTACTGAAAGCGAGCGGCATCGACCCCGAGGAGTATAGCGGTTTCGCATTCGGTATGGGTGTCGAGCGCATCGCGATGCTCAAATACGGCGTGAAGGACCTGCGCCTCTATTTCGAGAACGACGTGCGTTTCCTGCGCCAGTTCGACTCGGCACTCTAATTGCTACTTGAAAAGTTTGTGCCCCTTCGGCCTCGGTCGAGGGGGCGCAAAACGATATAGACTATTCTCGATCAATGCGTTGTGGAGGTGCTATACGAGCTGCGGTGGTGGCTCTCACGATGGTGATGTTCGCTTGCGGAACATTACCCCGAAAGGGTGTGCCCACGACCGAAACCCTCGCCAGACTGACCCAATCTACCGCTCAGTCAGCGCTGATCGACAGCGCATTAATGCCCTCACGCGACACCATCCCTCCTGCCGACTATCCTGCCGAAGCTCACTCGCTGTGGCACTACGTCGAGGGGTTGAAGGCCTACCGTCTGCACGACGATTCGAGCAGAGCGCGCAACCATTTCGAACGTGCGCTGGCGATCGATACGGCTTACGCACCCGCGGCCTACCACACGGCGGCGATGTTGATGATGGACTCCACGGACCTGGCCGAGCGTTACAGCCTGCGTGCCTACCGCACCGACACGACCGACGTCTGGTTCAACTCGCAGCTGGGGCGTCTGCAAATCCTTCAAGAGGACTACGAGGAGGGCATACGCCTGTTCAACGAGATGGTGCGATTGAAGGGTAATGACCCTGAGAATCACCGCATTCTAGCGATGCTCTACAACGAGAACAAGCAACCCTTTTCGGCAATCATCGTGCTCGATTCGGCCGAACGTCGATTCGGTATCAACCCCGCCATTTCGCCACTCAAACGCCAGCTGTTGGTCGCAACAGCACAATACGATCGGGCATTGGAACAGAATGAGGAGCTGATCGAGGCCGATCCTTATAACATTGATAATTACATCGTTGCAGCCGAACTCTACGCCCACGCCAAGAAGGATTCGATGGCGCTGATCAACTACAACCGCGCTCTCGAAATCGACTCGACAAGCATCGATGCATTGGGCTCGCTCAACGAATTCTACGGTATGCGTGGCGACCATCCCAACTATCTGCGCACGATGGTGCCACTGATGGCATCGAAGGAGGTCGATCTCGAACGTAAGATCAAGATATTCAACCGATTGACCAATAACATCGACTTCTATCAGCAGTTCTACGGTCAGCTCAATCAGTTGGCGATCACCATTGCCGTTACCCACCCCGACGACCTCGATGCAATGGAGCTATACACCTCGCACCTGATCGCAACGGGCGACTTAGATCGTGCGCTCGAAATCTATAAATCGCACGTCAATGACTCGGTACCCGAGCCGAAGATTTTCAACACTATTCTCGACATCGAGAGCTTCAAGGAGCGTCCCGATTCGGTCGAGCACTACACCCGATTGGCGATGAGGCGCTTTCCCGACCGCCCCGAATTTATGCTGCGCCGAGGAACATATTACCTTGTTAATGAGCAATATAAGGAGGCTGAGCGTGCCTTTCGCGACGCTTTGCGACGCATCGATAGCGACTCGTTGCGCGGTGCGACGCTCACGATGATTGGCGACGCTCAGTACCAAGACAACCGACCTCGCACAGCCTTCCGCACCTACGATAAGGCGCTACAATTGCTGCCCAACGACGCGGGTCTGCTGAACAACTATGCCTACTTTCTCTCGGAGGAGGGGCGCGACCTCGAACGCGCGTTGGAGATGGCTGAACGTGCCATCGCGATCTCGAAAAACAACTCGACTTACCTCGATACGTATGCTTGGATTCTCTACAAATTGGAGCGTTACAGCGAGGCTAAACGATATATGCGTCAGGCCGTTACGCTCGACCCAACGCAGAGCGAAGTGTTGATGTGCCACTATGGCGACATCCTCTATGCGCTGGGCGAGAATTTTATGGCGCAGATCTATTGGGAGAAGGCTCGCGATGGTGGCTACGACAAGGCCGAGATCGAGAGTCGATTGCACAAGCTCAAAAAGCCGTAACACACTATGCGTAAACTTGTTACAATACTACTGACCCTACTCGTTGCCACAATGGTGCTCTGCTCTGCCGTGCAGGCTCAGAACCGCACGATACAGAACTCGATCGATCGCCTGACCTCACAAATCGCTGAGTTTGAACAACAAATCAAATCGATTCGCAAGGACAAGAAAGCGACTCAAAATGAGGTCAATAAGCTCTCGCGCCTGATCGGCAAACGTCGCAAATTGGTCGGTGAGGTCAACTCACAGATGGTCGCCCTGAACAGCAACATCAATGTCCTCACGCGCCAAATCGACCGCCTCGCTGCCGAACGCGAGCAGCTACAAGCGCAATATGCCGATATGGTTCGCACGGCCTATCGCAACTACTGCCAGCAGAACTTCACGACCTACCTCTTCTCGGCCGACGATTTCAACTCGGCCACACGTCGCATCGCCGCGATCCGCTTGGTGAACGACGCTCGTGAGCGCAAGGTACGCGAGATAGATTCGCTCACCATACAGCTCGATAGCACACGCAAAGTGCTTGATGCCGAAAAGATTACACTGCAAGATACACGTAACCGCCACAACAGCGAATTGAAGAAACTCTCGGCTAACGAGCGCGACTACAAGAAGCGACTGAGCACCCTTTCGTCGCGCGAAAAGAAGGTTTTGAAGGCTCAGCAGGAGCAGCGTCGCGAGTTGGAACGTCTGGTCAATTCGACCCGAAAATCGAAGGGTGAGGCCAAGATTGGAGGCAATATCAAGGATAATCGCGGTCGCCTGCCTATGCCCGTTATGGGAGGTCGATTGAAGCCCAACGGCAGCGACATTGCCGAGATCACCGGAGCACAAGGTGCGCAGGTCAAATCGGTCTTCAATGGCGAGGTGATGCGCGTTACGTATAACCGCAATACCAAGTCGTACATCGTGCTAATCGGCCACGGTCAATACTTCACTACCTACTCGAATATGGCTACCGCAACGGTCAAAGAGGGACAGAAAGTTACTGTTAGCCAGACCATTGGCACGATCGGTCGTGCGGTCGATGCGGCAGGTCGAACCGAGTACAAATTGGTCTTCGGTCTGTTCGCCCCCAATGGCGACACACTCGACGCCGACCAATGGTTAAAATAACTAATGCAAACTCATAAAGTAATGGCTATCAGATATTTCAATGATTCGTGCAACTACCGTCTGCCAGAGAAACGACGCACCCGCCAATGGCTCACCGAGGTGGCTCGTGAGGAGGGATATGCGGTTGGCGAGATCAACTACATCTTCTGCTCGGCTGAGCGACTTTTGGAGATCAATCGCGAGTTTCTCGACCACGACTACTACACCGACATCATCACCTTCGACGAGAGCGATCTGCGAGGCGAGGGGGTGATCAACGGCGAGATATATATCGACGTCGAGACCGTAGCCGACAATGCAGCGCAGTTTGGCGCCACCCGCCTCGACGAGATGCGTCGCGTGGTGGTACACGGCGTGCTACACCTCTGTGGTCAGAAGGACAAAACACCCCGTGCCGAACGTCAAATGCACCGCAAGGAGGACAAATATTTAGCCTTCTGGAAGCGATGAGAACCGAGTACGATATCATAGTTATCGGCGGTGGCCACGCAGGTTGCGAGGCTGCTGCTGCTGCGGCCAATCTAGGCTCACGCACATTGCTTATCTCGATGGATATGGGCAAGTTCGCTTCGATGTCGTGCAATCCAGCGGTGGGTGGCGTGGCCAAGGGTCAGATCGTGCGCGAGATCGATGCGTTGGGCGGTCAGATGGGTCGTATCACCGACCTCACAACCATCCAATTTCGTATGCTCAACCGCTCGAAAGGGGCGGCAATGTGGAGCCCGCGTGCACAGTGCGACAAGGCAGAATTTTCGGCTGAGTGGCGCCGTACGCTCGAAAATACTGAGCATCTCTACCTCTGGCAGGATAGTGTTACTGAGTTGACTTTCAGCGATGTAGAGGGTAAAGGCAAAGCCGTTATGGGTGTCCGCACGCAGATGGGTGTCGAGTTCCACGCACGAGCAGTGGTGCTGACGGCTGGCACCTTCTTGGCGGGAGTGATGCACTGCGGATTGAATCGTGCCGAGGGTGGTCGCGCAGGCGATGCAGCCTCGCACGGAGTTACCGAGTCGCTGGTCAAGATGGGTTTCGAGGTCGATCGAATGAAGACCGGTACGCCCGCACGATTGGATGCCCGCACGATCAATTTTGAGGTACTCGAACCGCAATATGGCGACACTGAACCATCGAAATTCTCGTTTATGCCTGACACTCAACCCGTTAAGGATCAGATGCCCTGCTTTTTGGTCTACACCTCACTGGATGTTCACGACGAGTTGCGCAAGGGATTCGATCGCTCGCCGATGTTTACGGGAGTGATTCAGGGGCGCGGACCTCGCTACTGCCCCAGCATCGAGGACAAACTGCGCACCTTCGCCGATAAGGATCAACACCAACTCTTCCTCGAACCCGAGGGTCGCTCAACAAACGAATACTACCTTAACGGCTTCTCATCCTCTTTGCCATTTGAGGTACAAGTGTCTGCTTTACAGAGGATTAAGGGTTTGGAAGATGTACATATCTACCGTGCTGGCTATGCTATCGAGTACGACTACTTCCCTCCCACACAGCTGCACCACACGCTCGAAACCAAGCTCGTTGAGAACCTCTACTTTGCAGGTCAAATCAACGGCACGACAGGCTATGAGGAGGCTGCTGCGCAGGGTCTGATGGCAGGTATCAATGCCCACCTCAAACTCGCAGGACGCGAGCCCTTCGTGTTGCGACGCGACGAGGCCTACATCGGTGTTCTGATCGACGACCTGGTTACCAAGGGAGTCGATGAGCCATACCGAATGTTCACTTCGCGTGCCGAGCACCGAATTTTGTTGCGTCAAGACAATGCTGACCTACGTTTAACACCACGTGCCTACGAAATTGGACTCGCAACGCAGCGCAGAATGGATATTTGCGAGCAAAAAAAATTGCAAGTAGAATCGCTTATTTCGTATCTCCGCGGACGGAGTATCACTCCAAGCGAAATTCAAGACTATTTAATTTCGGTCGATCAAGCACCTTTGACGCAAGGACGCAAGCTTTTTGAGCTCGTTTTGCGTAATAATGTAACGATTTTGGGGCTTGCCAACCATTTTCCGAAGCTTGCACGTTATATCGAACGCGAGGGTTTGAGTGCCGAGGCGATCGAGGAGGCGGAAATACAGATCAAATATCGTGGCTACATCGAGCGCGAGCAGTACATAGCCGACAAACTGCGCCGACTGGAAAACATCGCTATACCCTACGATTTCGACTACCACGCATTGCAGTCGCTGACTATCGAGGCTCGCCAAAAGCTGACCAAGATACGCCCTGCAACAATCGGCCAAGCTTCACGCATCTCTGGCGTGTCGCCTGCCGACATCAACGTACTGCTGGTCTATTTCGGACGATAGTCCGCCACACATATTGTTCCACGTGGAACTCGCCCGCCGTAAGGGCGGGTTTTGCTTTTTATAGGTAGCAGCTCGAAAACGTTCCACGTGGAACACACTGTATGGCAAATAAAAAAAGTCGCACTCGATTTGAGTGCAACTTAATTTTGAATTTTGAATTACCAAAGATCTTAGCCCTCGATGATTGTGCACCAGCCGTGACGGTCCTCAATCTCACCGAATTGGATACCGCGAAGCTCGTTATACATCTTCACGCTCATCTCGCCAGCCTCAGCACCGTAGTTCAGCGTCTCACCCGAAACGGGATCGTAGATCGAGCCGATGGGCGAAATCACCGCAGCCGTACCGCAAGCACCAACCTCATCGAACGTCGGCAACTCCTCGACGGGAATATTGCGCTGCTCGACCTTCAAGCCCATATCCTCAGCAATCTGACGCAGGCTCATATTGGTAATCGACGGCAGAATCGAGCCCGACTGAGGCGTGATGTACTTACCCTCCTTGATACCGAAGAAGTTAGCTGCGCCGCACTCCTCGATATACTTACGCTCGGCAGCATCGAGATAGAGCACATTAGCAAAGCCCTTGTCGTGCGCCTGAACGCCCGAATAGATCGACGCAGCATAGTTGCCACCCGCCTTGACGTGACCCGTACCCTTCGGTGCTGCACGGTCGTGATCGCGGTCGATCATCACACGGATGGGCTTAAAGCCACTCTTGAAATAAGGACCTACGGGCGAGGCAAAGACGATCAGCGTGTACTCCTTGGTCGGACCAACACCCAGCTGAGGGCTTGTACCGATCAGCAAAGGACGCAAGTAGAGCGTTGCACCCGTGCCATAGGGAGGCATAAAGTCCATATTGAGTTCGACAACCTTACGGCACGCCTCGATAAAGAGTTCGAGAGGAGGCACTGCCATACAGAGATACTCGGCGGAGCGTTGCAGACGCTTGCCATTCTCATCGACGCGGAACAGACGCACCTTGCCATCGACACCACGATAGGCCTTCAAACCCTCGAAAGCCTCCTGCGAATAGTGCAGACACGATGCGGCAATGTGCATCGGAATGTACTCGCTATCGCTGACCTCGATCTCGCCCCAAGCGCCATCGCGATACACGACGCGAACGTTGTAGTTTGTTTTGGTATATGAGAATCCCAACGATCCCCAATCAAGTCCTTGCATAATATCTTGTGTTTTAGGTGGTTATCCAACTATCGATCCGCTCTTGACCGCCTTTTCGGGCGAGAGCAGAACCAACTTACCATCGGCGTCCTCAGCCATCAGCACCATACCGCGCGAGAGCGTACCCTTCAATTCGCGGGGCGCGAGGTTGACCAGAACCATCACCTGACGACCAACCAACTCCTCGGGAGAGAAGTGCTCGGCGATGCCCGAAACGATCTCGCGGGTGTCGATACCGGTGTCAACGGTCAGCTTCAACAGCTTCTTGGTCTTGGCAACCTTCTCAGCCGCCAGAATGGTCGAAACACGGATATCCATCTTCTGGAACTCGTCGAACGAACACTCCGCCTTCTGCGGCTCGGCCTCCTTCTCGGCAGCCTCATTCGCAGCCTTAGTTGCCTGTAACTTAGCGATTTGAGCCTCGACAACGCTATCCTCGATCTTCTCGAACAACAGCTCTGCCTTGCCAATCACGTGACCAGCCTCGATCACCTCAGGTTCGCCCAGACGCTCCCAATCCAATTTCTCGATGTTGAGCATTTTGATGATCTTCGCAGCCGAGAAGGGCATAAAGGGCTCGATAGCGATCGACAGCTCGGCAGTGATCTGCAATGCGATGTTCAGAATAGTCTTAACTCGCTCAGGATCAGTCTTTACAACCTTCCACGGCTCGGTGTCAGCCAGATATTTGTTACCCAAACGGGCAAGGTTCATAGCCTCTTTCAGCGCCTCGCGGAAGCGGTAACCCTCGATGTTCTCCTCCAACGCCTTGCGGATCTTCGGTATTTCGGCCAGCGTCTCGCGGTCGTAGTCGTTCAACTCGCCCGCCGCAGGTACAACACCCTCGTAATACTTCTGAGTCAGCACCAGTGCACGATTGACAAAGTTGCCGAGGATCGCCACCAACTCGTTGTTGTTGCGAGCCTGGAAATCCTTCCACGTGAAGTCGTTATCCTTGGTCTCGGGAGCATTGGCACACAGAACGTAGCGCAGAACATCCTCCTTGCCAGGGGACTCATCGAGGTACTCGTGCAGCCAAACAGCCCAATTGCGCGAGGTCGAGATCTTGTCGCCTTCGAGGTTCAGGAACTCGTTTGCGGGCACATTCTCAGGCAGGATATAGCCACCGTGCGCCTTCAACATCGAGGGGAACACGATGCAGTGGAATACGATGTTATCCTTACCGATGAAGTGAACCATCTTGGTCTCCTCGCTCTTCCAATATTACTCCCATTCGGGTGTAAGATCCTTAGTAGCAGAGATATAGCCAATCGGAGCATCGAACCAAACGTACAACACCTTACCCTCGGCACCCTCGACCGGAACGGGAATACCCCAATCCAAGTCGCGGCTCACGGCACGCGGTTGCAGACCGCCATCCAACCAACTCTTGCACTGACCGTAAACATTTGATTTCCACTCCTTATGACCCTCCAAAATCCACTCACGCAACATCTGCTCGTGCTTATCGAGAGGCAGATACCAATGCTTGGTCTCGCGCATAACGGGCTTCGAGCCCGAAACGGCACTCTTGGGGTCAATCAGGTCGGTCGCATTGAGCGTCGAGCCGCACTTCTCGCACTGGTCGCCGTATGCACGCTCGTTGCCGCACTTGGGGCAGGTACCCGTAATGTAACGGTCGGCGAGGAAGGTCTGAGCCTCCTCGTCGTAGTACTGCTGCGAGGTTGCCTCCGAGAACTCACCCTTGTCGTAGAGCGTGCGGAAGAACTCCGACGCGGTCTTAGCGTGGGTGGGCGAGGTCGTGCGCGAATAGATATCGAAGGACATACCCAGACGCTCGAACGACGACTTGATTATGTTGTGATACTTATCGACAATATCTTGGGGCGTTACACCCTCCTTACGCGCCTTGATGGTGATGGGCACACCGTGCTCGTCGCTACCACAAACCGAGATGACATCAGCGCCACGCTGACGCAAATAACGGACATAGATATCCGAGGGCACATAGACGCCTGCCAGGTGGCCGATATGTACGGGGCCATTGGCGTAGGGCAGTGCCGATGTTACCAAATAACGCTTAAACTCTTTCTTCATTTTTTTATTGCAAGAATATAATTATCCAATTAACATACAAATATAGGTATTTTAATTCACAATTCACAATTCACAATTCACAATTTTTTCAATTCAACCACAAAACTAAAAACACACCCATTGGCGTGCGCACACTCGTGGGCTGGGGCACAAAAGAAAAAAAGACTGCGTTGCAGTCTTAATTGTGAATAGAATTAAATCGTTCGTTCCGAATCGGGATTATGGCGCAGCTTGCGCACCTGCAACGTGAGCAGGATACCCGCCAAAATGGCCGAGGCCACATCAGCAATGGGCATACAGAACCAGACGCCCTCAATGCCCCAAAAACGGGGAATAAAGATCAGCAGTGGCACCAAAAAGAGCACCTGACGCGTAAGCGAGAGGGCGATGGCACGCTGCGGCTTACCAATGCTCTGGAAGAAGTTGGCACCCACGATCTGGAAGCCCACAATCGGCATCGCCATCATCACCACACGCATTGCGTGGGCAGCCAGCTCGATCAGCTCACGCCCCATCGGGGTCGTGCTGTCGGCAAAGAATCCGGCAATCACACGTGGCATCAACTCGGCACAGAGAAAACCCGTGGTGGTGATCGCCACACCCAAACCGATACCCATTCGGAGGATCTTCAACACACGGTCGTAGAGCTTCGCACCATAGTTGTAACCAACGATGGGCTGCATACCCTGATTCAGTCCATTGACGAACATAATGAAGAGTAGCGCAATGCGATTGACGATGCTGAATGCACCGATGTGCAGGTCGCCGCCATACTCTTTCAGTGCGTTGTTGTTGAGCATTGCCACCAGACTCGCACACGACTGCACGAGGAAAGGCGCCATACCAATAGAGATGATTTTCAGGGTTATATCCTTGCGCAGGCTGAAAATCGAACGACGGAAGTGGAGGAAATTCTTGGGATTGGCAAAGTGTACCAACTCATAGATGAGTGCTGTGGCTTGGGCGATCACCGTGGCGTAGGCCGAACCTGCAATACCCCAATCGAAACCGAAGATAAACAGCGGATCGAGCACACAATTGACACCCACCGAGATCAACATCACCACCATCGATTTGGTCGGGTAGCCTGTCGAGCGGAGGATGGCATTCAATCCGAGGTAGAGGTGGGTGATGACATTACCCCACAGCAGGATCTCCATATACTCGTGGGCAAAACCAATCGTCGCCTCGCTCGCACCGAACAGAAAGAGCAACTTATCGAGAAACAGCAGACAGGCCGCCATCGTCGCCACACCGAAGATCAGGTTGAGCAGCACAATGTTGCCCAAGATGCGGAAGGCAGCCGCCTTGTTGCCCTGCCCCAGGCGGATCGATGCCAGCGCCGAACCACCCACACCGACCATCGCACCAAAGGCCGCCGTGATGCTCATAATGGGCATACAGATGCCGAGTGCAGTCATCGCCAACGGACCAACGCCCTGACCGATAAAGATGCTGTCGGTGATGTTGTAGAGAGCCGAGGTTACGGTCGCAACAATGGCGGGCACGGCATATCGAGTGAGCAGTTTGCCCAGATTGTCAGTTCCTAACGAGAGTGGAGTTGCTTGTTGTTGCGCCATTGATCTAAATGTTTCGGGCTGCAAAGATACAGATTTCAAATTACAATTCACAATTCAAGATTCACAATTAAGACGAAAACGATGTTTTCGACACATTCGTAGGCTCGCTCTTGGGGTGGGTTTTGTAGTTTTTCGGGGGTGAAGTGCGTCTAACAATTATAACCACAAAAATATAGTAGCAGTTGAGTCGATTTAAATTAAATTTGTCGTTTTCGAGGAGGGCAAAACGATTTTCCGAAGAAATTTTTTATCTTTGCCGTGGGATAGTATTTCTCGGAAGAGAACTCTGACGCAAACAACACCCCGAACCATCGCTGACGAACAAAATAACAAAACTATAACAATGAAGCGTACATTATTGATTCTGACAATGTTATTGGCGCTGAGTCTCAACGCTTTGGCGCAAAAGGTCGATCTGCATCTGATTGCCGACTCACCCACCGCAACCTACCGCATAGGCGAGCAGGCACGTATGAAGGTCATTGCTCTCGACTGCGGCGTGGCGATCTACGACGCCGAGGTGAGCTACGAAGTGAGCGAGGATCTGATGCCCGCACGCGAGAAGAGCACCGTCAAACTCAAAGGTCCCGAGGCGACGATCAAGGTCGGCACGATGAAGAAGGCAGGTTTCCTGCGCGTGCGTGCCAAGATCGAGCACGACGGCAAGAGCTACTCTACCACTACAACCATCGGTTTCGAACCCGAGAAGTTGGAGCCTACGACCCCGATGCCCAAGGATTTCGACGAGTTCTGGAACAAAGGTTTGGAACAGCTCTCGAAGGTGAAGCTCAACCCCACGATGGAGCTACTGCCCGAGCGTTGCACCGACAAGGTGAATAGTTACCTCGTTTCGTACGGCAACATCAACAACACACGTATGTACGGCATCCTGACCGTGCCCAAGGCCGAGGGTAAATATCCCGCCATTCTGCGTCTGCCGGGTGCGGGTGTTCACGCCATCGGTGGCGACACGAAACACGCCGAGCAGGGTGTGATCGTACTCGAAATGGGTATCCACGGCATCCCCGTCAATTTCGATGCGGAGGTCTATGCCGCCCTCAACCGTCAGGCGTCGCTCGGTGCGTACCACACCATCAACCTCGACGACCGCGATGCGTACTACTATCGTCGCGTCTTTCTGGGTTGCGTCAAGGGTGTTGACTACCTGCTGTCGCTACCTCAGTGCGATGGCAATATCGGCACACTGGGAGGCTCGCAGGGAGGTCTGCTCTCGATCGTGGTGTCGCGCCTCGACCCGAGAGTGAAGGCCTCGGCAATCTACTTCCCCGCCTTCTGCGATCAGGAGGGCTACATCAACGGTCGTGCAGGTGGCTGGCCCCATACCTTCAAGTGGGAGGCTAACCGCACCAAGCAGATCATCGAAACACAGCGTTACTACGACGCTTCGAACTTCGCTCGTGGCTTGAAGGCGCCCGTGTTCTACGCCTTCGGTTACAACGACGTAACCTGCGCACCGACCACTACCTACGCTACCTATAATATTATCCCCGCACCCAAGCAGATCTGCATCAGCCCCAACACGGGTCATTGGCTACCCTCGGAGCACGTTACGAAGATGTGGGATTGGATTATCGCCGAATTGAAAAAATAAAGTTGAACTATGAAGAGATATCTTAATTTACTCCTTGTGCTCCTGCTTGTGGGCATCAGCACAACATCGTGTCGTGATGACGACTACGATTTCGAGGAGAAGACGGTTGCCTCTTACAAACCCATTCAGAAGAAGAGGGGCGGCGCCCGCTACCTCTACGACGAGCCTTCGGTCAACTCGTCGCACGCCGCAACAATCACCGGTACAGGCGAGATCGGAGTGCTCTACGATCAGCAGATTGTCAATGGCGAACTCTGGTACCTTCTGGGCGAAGAGGAGCCTGACGGCTACAAGTGGGACGAGCCGCGCAAGGGTTGGATTCTTGCCAGCCAGGTCGAAAAGTGCGGCTCGGGAACAATCAAAATCGAGGTCAAGAGCCGTGCCCGAATGATGGAGCTGGCCGACCAGCCGATCGCGCACTTCATTCTCGACACCAAAGAGAAGATCCGCGAGAAATGGGCGTTGGACGACAAGGCACTCTTGATCGCAACGGTCTACTCGGTGCTGATCTGGGCGCTGTTCTTCATCATTCGCGCGACACATTCAGTGCGTTTGTGGCACCTGCTGGTGTTGTTTATCGTGTCGGCAATGCAGTATGTGATACTCTTCACGTGCGACATCTACGACCTGCGAGGCAACTTCGATAACTTCCTGCTCGACCTCATCGTCGGACTGCTCTGGCTGGCCGCACCGCTGGCGCAGGTATGGGTGATGAAGTCGGTCCTCACGCCGATATTGATGGGCGATTTTGCGCTGTGTAGCGACGAGGACGACGATGTGGAGGATGTCTATATCATTCCGCAGTTTCACTTCATTGTTACGTTGCTCTCAATCGTGGTTATGCTCGGTTGCTACCACTTCAACAAGGATTGGGTCGATGGCGCGATCATCTTCTGCGCAGCGGTGCAGGTGTTGGCCTTCATCGTGATGTGGATCACCTCGCAAAGTTTCTTCCGCTCATTGATCTATATGCCACTGTTCATCATCATTGCATTGCCGACGGTCTATATCTCGCTGAGTAGCTTTGTTATGTTGCTCGGTATCATCGCTGTAATGACGTTGTTGTTCAGCCCGATTGGTGGAGGCAAGGTGGCTGAGGTGGTGGGTCACAAGATCTTCAACGCCTTCGGTCAGGAGATCGACGAGGTCGATTCGTCGGGCCACTCGTCGAAGACGGGCGACAACTACGATCTCAAATCAGACGGCACGGCCGAGAAGCGATAAAAAACGAAAATATTAACAAAAAAACAGATAAGCATTATGAACTTTATTAAGACCTTTCTGGCGTCGCTGTTAGCATTCTTCGTCGCCAATTTTGTATGGTTTTTCCTTGTGATCATACTCTTTGCAGGTATGGCTGCTATCGGCTCTTCGACCACGGTTGTTGAGCCAAAATCGGTGTTGAAAATCGACCTCGCGGAATCGATCGTCGATCAGCCCGTCAATGACCCGCTGGCAGGTTTCGACCCAATGTCGATGAATATGCAGAAGAGCATCTCGAATATGCAGGTGATGAACGCTATCGAGGCCGCTTCGCAGGATGAGAACATCGAGGGTATCTACATCAACCTGACGGGTGCAGGCACAGCCTCGGCAGCTCTGTTGGAGGAGGTGCGCGGCTATATCAACTCGTTCAAGGAGAGCGGTAAGTTTGTTATCGCCTACGGCGAGGTCTATTCGCAGGGCGGTTACTACCTCGCATCGGTTGCCGACAGCATCTTCCTCAACCCCGTAGGTGAGATGGATTGGCGCGGTCTGGCTATGCCGGTGATGTTCTACAAGGGTCTGCTCGACAAGCTGGGTGTTGAGCCGCAGGTGTTCCGCCACGGCACATTCAAGTCGGCCGTTGAGCCCTACATTATGAACCGTATGAGCCCCGAGAACCGCACTCAGATGGAGACCATAGCCAACTCGATCTGGGGCACGATGGTAGAGGATATCGCCGAGGAGCGCAACCTCTCGATCGATTCGCTCAATCTGTTTGCCACCAATCTGTCGGCAATGATGGCTGAGGATGCGCTGGCAAACCGTATGGTCGATGGATTGAAATATGAGGATGAGGTGGAGGATATTCTGCGCGAGAAACTCGTGCTGGATGCCGACGAGGATATTCCGATGGTAACTCTCGGCGACTATGTCGCTGCAAATCCCTACACACCCGCCTACTCGGAGAACAAAATCGAGGTAATCTATGCCGAGGGTCAGATCGTTCAGGGTACGAGCGAGCAGGGTATTTTGGGCTCATCGACCCTTGCCGATCAGCTGGCTGAGGCTCGCCTCGACGAGGAGGTTAAGGCGGTTGTTCTGCGTGTCAATTCGCCCGGTGGCTCGGCTTTGGCTTCTGAGGTTATCTGGCGTGAGATGGAGCTGTTGCGTCAGCAGAAACCGGTCATCGTTTCGATGGGCGACTACGCTGCAAGTGGCGGTTACTACATCTCGGCACCTGCCGACGCTATCATTTCGGATGCTACGACGCTCACGGGCTCGATCGGTGTTTTCGGTCTGATGTTCAACGCCGAAAAGGCCCTCAACAACAAGCTGGGCGTAACGATCGACGTAGCCAAATCGAACCCCTCGGCCGATATGGGTATGCCCTTCCGCAACGTCAGCAGCGCCGAGCGTGCCCACATTATGCGTGGCATCGAGCAGGTCTATACGACCTTCGTTAATCACGTTGCCGATGGTCGCAATATGACCTTCGACTCGGTGGATGCCATTGGTCAGGGTCGCGTTTGGACGGGCAACGATGGCAAGCGTATCGGTTTGGTCGATGAGATCGGTGGTCTGCAATATGCTATCGCCGTAGCAGCCGACAAGGCTGAGTGCTCGGATGACTATATGGTACGCGAGTCGATGGGTGAGCAGACGGGTATCGCTGCACTGCTCAGTAGCCTCGAAGCCCACATCTTGGATCGCAAGATGCGCAAGGAGATGGGCGCAATGTACGACGAGTATCGCACCCTGCGTACTCTGATCGACAACGAGGGAGTGCAGGCTTTGGCAGCTCCCATTCAGTTCCGTTAGAGATTTTCGGGGCTGAGTGCCCGAACAAGATTGAAAAATGGCTTCTGCGCTGGCGGAAGTCATTTTTTTGTGCGCTGTTCCAAAGAAAATTCGTACATTTGTAAGTTGGAGAGTGTTTTTTGTAATTCACAATGCATAAATTTTCCTCTTTTAATAGTTTTATTAAACAGTAAAAGAGGATATTAATAAAAAACACAAGGAATATTAGAATAATTAACAACGATATGAACAAGGAACAGTTAATAACAATTCTCGCGTCGATCGTTCACCCCGAAACGGGTAAGAACCTCGTTGAGAGCGACTTGGTGTCGATGGCCGAACTCGAAGGCGGTAAGGTTGTCCTCAATCTGATGATGGCCAAACCGCGCGATCCGTTCGCTATGAAGATCAAAAACCGTATCGAGGAGCTGGCCGCCGAGATGTTTGGTGCGGCGGCCGAACTGCTGACCGTCATCGTGCGCGAGCAGGCGCCCAAGCAACCCAAACCGCAGCCCCGCTCGGCAGCTGAGCAGATTCGCAAGGTGATTGCCATTGCTTCGGGCAAGGGTGGTGTCGGTAAATCGACCGTAACGGCCAACTTAGCTGTGGCACTGCGCAACGCGGGTTACAAGGTGGGTATCTTAGATGCCGATGTCTATGGTCCGTCACAACCCAAAATGTTTGGTGTTGAGGAGTATGTGCCCGAGATGAAGGAGCGCGATGGCGCCGAGTATATGGCGGCTGCCGAGGTGATGGGCATAAAGATTATGTCGATCGGATTCTTCATTGCGGCTGACGATGCGCTGGTGTGGCGTGGTCCGATGGCCAACAACGCCCTGCGTCAGATGATCCACCAGACCGAGTGGGGAGCATTGGATTATCTGTTGATCGACCTGCCCCCGGGTACGGGCGATATCCACCTGAGTGTGATGTCGGAACTCACGATCGACTCGGCGGTGATCGTTACCACACCTCAACAGGTGGCTTTGGCGGACGTGCTGCGCGGCATACGTATGTTCAAGGCTGAGAAGATCAACATTCCCGTTGCGGGCTTGATCGAGAATATGGCGTGGTTCACTCCGCGTGAGCTGCCCGACAACCGTTACTACATCTTCGGTCGCGGTGGCGGTCGCGCATTGGCTGAGAAGGAGGGTGTCGATTTCTTGGGCGAAGTGCCTATCATACAATCGGTTATGGAGGGTGCTGACTGTGGTCGTCCCGCCTCGTCGTTCGATGTCGATACGGAGAAGTACTACCGCGAGATTGCCCAAAGGCTTGTCGAAAAGGTCGAGAAGGGTTGTTGATAATGTTGAAAAGTGCTGTTGAAAATTGTAAAACAAGTGGTCGAAAACTTTTCATAAAAACCACCCTCGAAAATTTGGAACTTTAAGCCCAACACTCGTATAGTGGAAAGCGCCGATTTTCCAAATCAAATTACTCAAAAAGGATCGACAGCTATCAACCACGAAAAGCGGAACAGATTGTTGAAAATCGAACAGTGTTGATTTGTCAATAAATGATAATAACAACTGTTGATTACTGAGATCAAAAAATTGAAAATAAATAAATTATAGGAAAAAGAAGATGTTAATCAAAGGTTGATAAATCGAAATGGCAACTAATCGATATCGACTTATCGACACTTTCAACACCCTTTATTCTTATTCTTTTTTATCTATTTTTATTAAAATGTATAAAAATTAAAAACAATAAAAAGCTATGGCTGACAACAAACTCCTCGCCGAGCAGATCGCCGTTCTCAAAGCCGAAAAGCAGGCTGTGATCCTCGCTCACTACTACACCTCACCCGAAGTGCAACAGGTGGCCGACTTCGTAGGCGACTCGCTTGCACTGGCTATCGAGGCAGCAAAGACCGACGCCCGTGTGATTCTCTTTGCCGGCGTTCACTTTATGGCCGAGACCGCAAAGGTGCTCTGCCCCGACCGCAAGGTGTTGATCCCCGACCCCGAGGCGGGTTGCTCGCTGGCCGATTCGTGCCGTGCCGAGGACTTGGCTAAATTTCTCGTCGATTATCCCAACCATAAGGTGGTGTCCTACGTCAATACTACGGTAGGCGTTAAGGCGCTGACCGACGTATGCTGCACCTCGTCGAACGCATTGAAGGTCGTTCAGTCGATCCCTGCGGATCAGCCCATCGTCTTTGGTCCCGACCGCAACCTCGGCTCGTATATCCAGAAGCTTACGGGTCGCTCGAATATGGTGCTGTGGAACGGTGCCTGCCACGTCCACGAGGAGTTTTCGTTGGAGGCTATCGTGCGCTTGAAGGCGGAGCACCCTGAGGCGAAGGTTGTCGTTCACCCCGAATGTAAGGCTGAGTTGGTTGCCGAGGCTGACTATACGGGTTCGACCGCAGGTATCATCGACTATTGTGGAACGGTTGAGGCTGAGGAGTTTATCGTGGTAACGGAGGCTGGTATTATGTTCGAGTTGGAGCGTCGCTACCCCTCGAAACGCTTTATCCCCGCACCGCCCGCTACTCCTGCCAACGATGCTGGTTGCAACGAGTGTAAGTATATGAAGATGGTTACCTTGGAGAAGATTGCAGCGGCATTGGAGAGCGAACAGCCCGAGATCGTGCTCGATGAAGAGGTGCGTAAGTCGGCCGAGCGCTCGATACGAAATATGATTGCGATTAAATAAATTCACGATTCACAATTATTTTCTTCCTATATTTTTATTAATATTAACTTTAATTTGAAAATATAGATAAAAAATAGATGAATACTCCCAATGTGAATAACAATTTCGGCGGCGAGGTGTTACCTTTGCAACTAAAATTATAAAACAAAAAAGAACAAAACAATAGAAAAACTATGAAACTCAAACATTTAATCGTTTCGATGGTGCTGGCGGCGGCGATGGTCGTACCTGCGCACGCTGACGAGGGTATGTGGCTGCTGCCCTACCTCCAAAAGATGAATAT
>JAZOMS010000092.1:0-2050 GCA_045654145.1 Alistipes sp.
CCAGATCTATGCCGAGATCGAACGTCTGCGCACCGAGCTGATCTCGGAGCAGGAGCTGTCATTGGTCAAGAATATTATGGTTGGCGAGATGATGCGAATTTTGGACGGTCCGTTTGGAATTGTCGATGTAACGATCGAGAATGTGCAGTGTGGTACTGACAACCACGCTGTTGAACGCACGGTTGAGGCTATCCGTCGTTGCACTCCCGAGGATGTTCAGCGTCTGGCTGCGAAATACTTGCGTCGCGAGGATTTGGTCGAAGTTACGGTGGGGTAGGCGCAATAGTTCGCAATTTTTTGTATCTTTGTGAAAAAATGGATGATATGGAGGTAATCGATGATAAACAGCCGCAATATTCGCGCGAGGATTTCGAACCACAGTCGAAGGCGTTGGTGCCCTCGAATATCGAGCGTTATGGCGATCACTACTCTGAAAACGGACTGACCTCGAAACTACGCAAGGTTGCTAAGCGTTTGGGCGCTAGGGCATTGGAGGCATTGCTAACGCTCTACTATGTGTTGCGCTCGCCTGCTGTTTCAACAGCCGATAAGGCAAAGATTTATGGAGTGTTGGGCTATTTCATTCTGCCCCTTGACATCGTGCCCGACCTGTTGCCGCTGGTAGGCTATGCCGATGATATCAGTGCGCTGTTTTGGGTTGTGAATGTGGTGTGGAAGAATATCACCCCCGAAGTGCGAGCCCAAGCCCGCGCCAAAGCTGTTGAGATAATGAAATAGATAGTATTGTGCATTTATCGTAAGGTCGATTGAATATTTTTTAGAAACCAACTTATAAAACTACCTACACTATGTACTACGCCATAGGAATTATGTCGGGAACGTCGCTCGATGGTGTCGATGCCGCGCTCGTGAAGATCGAAGGTCGCGGAATCGAAACACGTGTCGAACTGCTCGGATTCACTACCACCGAGATCCCCGAATCGCTCAAAGCCGAAATTAAACGCGCCGTGAAGCCTACAACGGGCACGGTCGATCTGCTCTGTTCGCTCAACTTCAAACTCGGCTATCTCTTTGCTGACGCTGCGAAGGCGGTGTGTCGCGAGAGTGGATTTCCGATCGAGAAGGTCGATTTCATCGCCTCGCACGGGCAGACCGTATGGCATATTCCCAAGCCCGACGGTGAGTTTGCGCGCTCGACGTTGCAGATTGGCGAGCCTGCCGTAATCGCCTACGAGACAGGTGTTCGGGTCATCTCGAACTTCCGCACGATGGACGTGGCGGCGGGTGGCGAGGGTGCTCCGCTGGTGCCTTATAGCGAGTTTGTGCTCTACGCCTCGCCCGACGAGAATGTGGCGTTGCAGAATATCGGTGGCATTGGCAACGTTACGGTGCTGCCCTCGACGGGAAATATGAGCGACGTCTATGCCTTCGACACCGGACCGGGAAATATGATCATCGACGAGGTGATGCAGCGCCTGTACGGTCGCCCCTACGATGAGGGTGGCAAGGTGGCTGCGTCGGGCACGGTCAATCAGGCGATGCTCGACGAGTTGATGTCGCACCCCTACATCTCGATGCCGCTGCCCAAGAGCACGGGGCGTGAGATGTTTGGTGAGCAATATACCGTTGCGATGCTCGACCGTTGGGGCTCGTTGCCCTCGGCCGATCTGGTTGCGACGGCTACGGCATTTACCGCCCGCACGATTGCTGAGGCGTATCGTCGTTTTGTGATTCCGAAGTGGCCGATTGGTCGCACGGTGCTCGGTGGTGGAGGTGCGCACAACGCCACTCTGCGACGTATGCTCAGCGAGGAGTTGCCGGGCGTGAAGGTGATGACGCAGGACGAGATTGGTCTGTCGTCGGACGCCAAGGAGGCGATTGCGTTTGCGATTATGGGCAACGAAACGATGTATGGCTATCCCTCGAATGTCTGCTCGGCAACGGGCGCAAGCCGTCCCGTGATTTTGGGTAATATCACCCCCGCACCGAGAAAGGAGTAATAGTTAAAAACACTACACTATGCAAGATAGGAGCGTTATTTTCAAATCGCAAGACCTCAAAACGTCAATCCGATTCCATTCGTTTGCCG
>JAZOMS010000093.1:0-1601 GCA_045654145.1 Alistipes sp.
ACAATTGCGATAATAGAGCACCGCAAACACCTGACCAGCAGGGATCAGCACACACTCGCCACTATGCACCAACACACGCTCCTCACCCACTGCGATCATAGCCTCACCAGCCTCCAAGCAGACGAACGTATGTATTGGTGCTCGCATCGGTTGCGATGGCGATTCAATGCGCGAGTCGGGAGCATTGAGCCTGCGCAAGCGCAATGGAAAACTACCCGCCATCGACAGCCGCGACTCCATAGCCGACGGCGCACCCGTTACTGCGTGCGGATGCACAGCGTGTAGGGTGTCCTGCGGATGCGAGGCGTGAGAGTGCGCAGTGTGAAATGCGCTATGTGGATGGCGATCGTCCATTATCAAGCTATTATAGAATAGGTACCGACCCGCTTGCGAATCGGTACCTATCTCAATCATTCAATTATGCCGAGAGTCTATCGACCCAACATCTCCTTGACCTCGTTATAGACCGTCTCGCCCGAGAAACCAAACTTCTCGTCAAGCACCTTGAACGGAGCCGAGTAGCCAAAGTGATCCAAACCGTGAATCTTGCCCGTCAGACCAACCAGCGTCTGCAAGGTCATCGGCAGACCCGAAGTCAAACCGTAGCGAACAATGCCCTCGGGCAGAATCTCGTTGCGGTACTCCGCCGACTGATCGAAGAACAGAGCCTCGCTCGGTACCGATACGATGCGGGTCTTGATACCCTCCTCGCGCAACTTCGCTGCACCTGCGACCAGTGTCGAAACCTCCGAACCAGTCGCTACCATCACTACATCGGGCGTACCCTTGCAGTCAGCCACTACGTAGCCACCACGCTTAGTCTCCTGCATTGCCTCATCGAAACGGCTCTCGCCCATAGCAGGAACATCGTCAACATTCTGACGCGAGAAGATCAGACCCACAGGGCGCTCCTCCTCCAATGCGATCTTCCACGATGCGATTGCCTCGGCCGAGTCAGCCGGACGCAGAACTACCATCGAGCGTTCGCCACGGTGGTTGCGCAGGTGCTCCAACAGACGGATCTGCATCTCGTGCTCAACGGGCTGGTGAGTAGGACCATCCTCGCCCACACGGAACGAGTCGTGAGTCCAAACGAACACCACGTGCAGACGCATCAATGCCGACATACGGATTGCAGGTTTCATATAGTCCGAGAAGACGAAGAAGGTACCACCTACGGGGATCACACCACCGTGCAGCGCCATACCGTTCATCACGCAAGCCATCGTCAGCTCGCTCACGCCCATATGCAGGAAACGACCTGTGAAGTCGCCCTTCACGATCGGGTGGGTATGCTTCAAGAAACCGTCGGTGCGATCCGAATTGCTCAAATCGGCCGACATAACGATCATATTCTCAACCATGGCGGAGTTCTGGCCAAGAACAGCAGCCGACGCTACACGTGTTGCCACGCCCTCGCCAACCTTGATGGTCGAATAATCGATCTCGGGCAGTTTGTTCGAGAAGAACTCCTCCAACTACGCAGCCTCAGCAGGATTCTCCTTACTCCAAGCCTCAGCCACAGCTTTGTGCTCAGCAGCCCAAGCACGCAACTCCTCACGACGCTTAGCGAACAACTCCTCAGCCTCAGGGAAGATCTT
>JAZOMS010000094.1:0-6099 GCA_045654145.1 Alistipes sp.
TCGGTGCGACCACCGACGCCTAAACCCTTGCGCTGACCGATGGTGTAGAAGTGTGCGCCGTTGTGTTCGCCGATCTTCTTGCCATCGCGCACCGTGTAGGTGTAAGGCTCGGATAACGCACGCAGGTTGTCGTCCGACACCTTGCGCTCATAGCCTCGCCACGTGGGCAGAATCTCGTGGATGTTGCCCTTGCGTTTTTCGAGTTTTTGTTGCAGGAAAACGGGCAGATCGACCTTGCCCACAAAGCAGATGCCCTGCGAATCCTTGCGCTTGGCGGTTGCGAGGTGTTGCTCCTCGGCGATGCGTCGCACCTCAGGTTTGAGTAGTCCGCCCACGGGGAACATTGCCCGCGAGAGCTGCTCCTGCGAGAGCTGACAGAGGAAGTAGCTCTGATCCTTGTTCGGATCGCTACCCGCCAGCAGTCGGTATTGCACCGTGCCATCCTCGCCCACGACTTCGTTGCAGCGGCAGTAGTGTCCCGTGGCTACGTAGTCGGCACCCAATTTAAGTGCCTCTTTCAGAAAGACATCGAACTTGATCTCGCGGTTGCACAGCACGTCGGGGTTGGGTGTGCGACCACGCTCATACTCCGAGAACATATAATCGACCACACGGCGCTTGTACTCCTCCGAGAGATCGACCACGTGCAGCGGAATATCCAATCGCTTTGCCACCAGCTCGGCAAAAACACGGTCGTCGTGCCACGGACAGTCGCCTTCGAGCGTACCCGTCGTGTCGTGCCAATTGACCATAAAGAGTCCGACCACGTCGTAGCCCTGCTCTTTGAGCAGATAGGCCGCCACCGACGAATCAACACCTCCCGAAAGTCCTATTACAACACGTTTTGCCATCTCTGTTTGGTGGTTAATTATTTACACTTAAACTCTTATAATTCGAGCAGTCCCTCAGGTAGTAGGAATACCATTTGCCCGCCCTCGAAGTCGATCTGCACGATGAACTCCTCGACCGCAGGCACCAGCACTTCGCGTCCATCCAACTCCAAGCCGAACAGCGGGTTAGCCTCGCTGTCGTAGTAGTCAGCCACGCGCCCCGCAGCCACCTGCTTGCCACTCTCGTCGATCACCTTCGCTGCAAACCCGATCAAATCCTCCATATAGAATTCGTCGTCATTCGCCTCGTCAGCCTCGATCTCGATTGAGAGCTCTTTGCCGATTAATTCAGTAGCACGCTCTGGGGTATCCAGATCGTCGAACGCTACGATGGCGCCGCTCACACCGCGACGTTCGAAGCTACTGAAAAAAAGAGGAACCGTTAGTGAATCGATCTCCACCAATAACGGTTCCTCTTGTGAAAAGTTGTCGGGAAAGGTATTGTAAAGCGTAATTGCCACTTCGCCCTTACGGCCGAAGAGTTTATTGACCTTTCCTACCGGCAACAGGTTTCCCATTGTGTTACTCTGCGCTCTCGGCAGCCTCTTCCGAAGCCTCCTCAGCAGCAGCGGCAGCAGCCTCAGCGGCAGCAGCGGCCTTCTTCTCTGCGATAGCAGCAGCGCGAGCCTCCTTCACCTTAGCCTCAGCCTCTTTGCGAGCCTTA
The DNA here is from genome assembly GCA_045654145.1 of Alistipes sp. Classification (GTDB taxonomy): domain Bacteria; phylum Bacteroidota; class Bacteroidia; order Bacteroidales; family Rikenellaceae; genus Alistipes. Next base: position 1,555 of record JAZOMS010000094.1, read on the forward strand.
GCCTCAGCAGCAGCAGCGCCCGAGATCTTGTTGCTCTTAGCCTCGATCTTAGCGTTCTTCTCGCTGATCCACTTGTTGAACTTAGCCTCAGCGTCGCTCTCCGAGAACGCGCCCTTAGCTACGCCACCAAGCAGGTGCTTCTTATATAACACACCCTTGTACGACAAGATCGCACGGCAGGTGTCAGTGGGTTGTGCGCCTTTTTGTAACCAATCAAGAGCCTTCTCGAAGCTCAGGTCGATTGTAGCAGGATTCGTGTTAGGATTGTAGGTACCAATCTTCTCGATAAACTTACCATCACGTGGCGCTCTGCTATCTGCAACTACGATATGGTAGAAAGCGTAACCTTTCTTACCGTGTCGAGCCAATCTGATTTTTACAGGCATTGTCTGAAAAAATTTAAGTTGTTAATTTGTGTTATTTGTTTGTGCGAAAAGCGTTGTTTTACACTTTTCAGCGCGCAAAAGTACGAACTAAATCGCTAACTGCCAAATATTCCGCCCCTCAAAGCGCAATTTTTTTGCATTTCGAGGCGATTTTTGCTCTGAGCAGCAACCTTTTTACTCCGCTATGGTGGGGTGAACCGTTACGATGCTATCGACGATATATTTGGTGAAGCCTCTCCAAGGCAGTGCTCCGAAGTACTCCGTATAGTGCAGCTGAACGGTGTTACCGCTATTGAGCATCAGCTCGCGTGCCACCTCGTCGTTCTCGACCGAGAACTCGAACTCGTACGACTGGATCGCACCTGCCGACTTGGCACGGATACCCGACTGAATCAACTTACCCTCGTAGGTCTTGAATAGCACACCCTTGTGTACAACGTAGTTCAATTCGCCACTCTTGACACCCTCACCGAATGGGTAGTAGAAACGCACGTAACCGAAAATTGCAACGCCCAAGATGATGAGCAATCCCGTAATGCAACCGATCTTTTTCATAAGTTTAGGTCTATTTTGTTTAAGTTGTTTTTCACTTTCGTTTGGGGTTATCTTCGATGTATTTTGCCAGCGCAGCCTTAGCCTTCGGTGCCAGACGCAACAGCGTGTACATCGTCGGGAAGGCCATAAAGGCATAGGCTATATCGATGATACCCACCACCGTAGGCAACGACATCACCGAGGCAACCGTGAGCAGCGCAAGGTAGAAATAGTTGTAGTACTTACCATACTTTGCGCCGAACAGGAACGAGGTACATTTCATGCCGTAGTACGAGTATGAGAACATCGTCGAGAATGCAAAGATAAACAAAATTGCCAACAATAGATACTCGCCGACACCCGGGATCGCCTTGCCGAAGGCGTCGATTGCGATTTGCAGACCCTTCATACCCTCGCCTGCGGTGTAACCCGTCGATAGGATCGCCAGCGAGGTGAGTGTGCAGACCAGACCCGAGTCAGTCAGTGGAGCGATCATCGCCACGAAACCTTCACGTACGGGCTGGCTGTTGCGCGACGAGCCGTGCATCATCGAGGCTGTACCCGTACCCGCCTCGTTGATCAGTGCCGCACGACGAGCACCGAGCAGTGCGATGCCGATGATGCCACCAATGCCTGCCTTCATCGAGAAGGCTCCCTCGAAGATCGACGCAAAGACGCTCGGAATAGTCTCGTAGTTGAGTATCAAGATGTAGGCAACCAGCAGGAAATACATCACGATCATCGCGGGAACCAGCTTCGACGCCATCGCAGCGATACGCTCGATGCCACCCAGCACAACAATTGCTGTGATGATCGTAATCGCCACACCCATAGTCAGATGTAGCCAGAATGTCGGCTCGATGCCTCGTGGTACAAGGAAGATTGCGTCGATGGCCTCGACCAGCTGGTTGGGCTGCATCAAGCAGAGTGTTCCGATACAACCGAATGCCGAGAAGAAGAGTGCCATCGGGCGCCAATTCTTACCCAGTCCCTCGATGATCATATACATCGGACCGCCTTGCAGATTGCCCTCCGAGTCGCGTCCTCGATACATCGACGCCAGTGTACCCTCGAAGAATTTGGTGGCCATACCGACCACCGTGCTCACCCACATCCAGAAGATGGCTCCTGGACCACCAATACTCAGCGCGATGGCCACGCCTGCGATGTTCCCCATACCGATCGTAGCGGCAATTGCGCTACACAGCGCCTGCCACGAGGTGATCTGTCCGCCTTCGCCCTCGTTGCTATCTTTGGCTCGCAGAGCCTCGATCGATCGCCCGAAGTAACGGAATGGCACCATACGTGAGTAGAAGAAGAGGAATAGTCCGCCGCCGATCAATACGACGAAGAGCGGATAGCCACATATCAGGTCGCTTGCTTGCGTGATAAATTCTTTCATTGTTGTTCTTAAAAAATGTTGTTCAATAAATCGGGTTCAAATCTCCCGATAAACGATTTACATCGTGTGATTAGTATGAAAAATATTCGGCAAAGATAGGAATTTTAGTTGTAATAACATCTGCCAAATGGGCAAAAGAGTACATTTGTCCCCCATATTTTGGTTCGAAAACCACCCCGTGGAGTCGCCTTTGTCCACGTTTTACATATCAAAAACAAATATTTATATGTGCTAAGTTGCGGAATTTCCGAAAGAAAGCGTACCTTTGCCGTCCCAAATAGGGCGATAGAAAATTAGGAAATATAATAAAGAGTAAGATAACGAGAGTATGAAACCAACACTATTGGTGATGGCTGCGGGTATGGGCTCGCGCTACGGAGGATTGAAGCAGCTGGATGCCGTGGGTCCTGGCGGTGAGACCATTATGGATTATTCGATTTACGACGCAATACGTGCGGGATTTGGTAAGGTGGTCTTTGTGATTCGACGCGATTTCGAGGAGGATTTCCGTCGTCAAGTTCTGCCTAAGTATGAGAATCATATCCCTGTCGAGCTGGTCTTCCAATCGATCGACGCACTGCCCGAGGGCTTCACTGTTCCCGAGGGACGCATCAAGCCGTGGGGTACCAACCACGCTGTGATGATGGGTAAGGAGGTGATCAACGAGCCCTTCTTGGTGATCAATGCCGACGACTTCTACGGTCGCGACAGTTTTGCGGTGATCGGTCGTGAGCTGGCTAAGACCGAGGGCGAAAACAGATATTGTATGGTAGGCTTCCGTGTGGGTAATACCCTTTCGGAGTCGGGAACGGTGTCGCGCGGTGTCTGCTCGACTAATGAGTACAACTACCTGACGGGTATCGTCGAGCGTACCGATATCTGCCGTGTTGATGGCAAGGTGTCATTCACGGGCGACAATGGTTTCAAGGTTTCGACCGACGAGCGTACCCCCGTATCGATGAATATGTGGGGCTTTACGCCCGACTATTTCCGCTACTCGGAGGAGTATTTTTCGGAGTATCTGCGCAACAACATCTCGAATCCTAAGGCTGAGTTCTATATCCCCCATATGGTCAACCACTTGATCACGTCGGGTCAGGCTCGCGTGAAGGTGCTCGATACCACCTCGCAATGGTTTGGCGTTACTTACGCTGATGATCGCGATGGCGTGATCGCCAAGCTTAACGCGCTGGTTGAGGCTGGCGAGTATCCCGCGAAACTGTTTTAATTCACGATCTGTAATTTAAGATTAGGCCACGTTCTTTGGGACGTGGCTTTTTTGTGGCTGTTATGTTCCTGCTCAGGCTGGGGTAACAAAGAAAATAATTATGTGCGTTGAATCGTGAATTAACAGAAAACCGCGCCCCGAAATCTCAGAGCGCGGTTTGTGTAAATATAGTCCTTTCTCGTATTAGTTGCGAGTAGGCAGGAACGAGTAGTTCTTCGAGTAGTTCAACATCTGATCAACGTAGCTGTCAACGTACTCAACCTTAACATCGACGATCTTGTCGCCCTCCATTACGGGAACCAGCTCGGGGTTGATGAAACCGCCAAACGGCTCGATATTCAGTGCGTTGTAACGCTCCAAAACCTCCTTGTGCAGGTCGAGGTCGATCTTCACAGCGTAGTTCTCAACCAGAGCCTTACCAGCCTCGAAATCGCCCTCCGACTTGATGCGTTGCACCTCGTAGAGCATCTGACCAAACAGCTCGCGCAGCTTATCGAAGTCGTTTACGACCAAGTAGCGCTTGCCATTTTCGGTTACCCACTCGATCACGTTGTCGGCCTTGCCCTTCTCGTAGCACCACTCAGCAATCAGCTTGCGGTTACGCATATGAGCCTCCTCGACATCCTTGCCCAGCTCGATACGCGAGTACTGAGTCATCATACCATTGACGATATAGCTTGCATACTGAGCCTTAGCTACGTCGAGCGAGGGGATCAGACCCAGCTCAACGAGCTTCTCGTCGCCCAAGTAGTACAGACCAAACAGGTCGGCACGGGTCTCTTCGAGGGTCGAGCCGTAGTTCTTCAACTCACCACCCTTGGTACCCGGAGCCAGCTGACCCGAACCGTGGCCGAGGCACTCGTGCAGGTCGGTGTGGAGGTTGTCGCCCAATGAGCCGAACTCGTTGATGCGGGCACGGTCCTCCTCGCGCAGAATGAACTCCTCATCGAAGCCGTTACCCTTAGCAGCCTGATCGTATGCGTAGGTGATGTTGT
>JAZOMS010000095.1:0-2613 GCA_045654145.1 Alistipes sp.
TCGCCACGCGAAGCATTGATTAACACTGCATTAGGTCGCAACTGCGAGAAGAATCGCTCGCCCGCCAAATGCACCGTTCGATCATCGCCCTCGCGGATCAGTGGCACGTGAAAAGTGATAATATCGCACCTCTGAGCCAGCTCATCGATCGATCGGAAATCACCGCCCTCGGCACGTGCGCGCGGAGGGTCGCAACACAGCACACGGAAGCCCCATCGACGACCATACTCCTCGATCAAACGCCCGATATTTCCCACGCCAACAATACCCAGACGGTGGTCGGCAGGACTACTTCCATCACGCTCACAAATGCTCTTCAACGCCGCCGCAACCCACTGCAACACACCGCGCGAATTGCACCCTGCGGCCGTCGCAACCTCGATGTCGTGCGCGCGGCAATAATCGAGGTCGATATGGTCATAACCAATTGTAGCTGTGGCGATAAAGCGTACACGAGAGCCGTCGAGCAAAGCTGCATTACATTTTGTTCGGGTGCGGATAACGAGCGCGTCGCTGTCGCGCACAGAGTCGGCATCGAACCGCTCGCCCGCAAGATATTTCACCTCGGCATACGGTTCGAATACCCCCGCAATAAACGGAATAGCGTTATCGATAGTGATTTTCATATTTACAAAGGTAATCAAAATTTTGGTCGCAGGCAGTTTTGCGAGCACAAAAAGTCCTCCTCGATTTTGGCAGACCATATATTTTCACTACATTTGTATTGACATATTGCCTAATCGCCATCGAACTACCACAACTGATTAGATAAGGCTTAATGTAACTCCTTTAAGGCGAGTACCGCTATGCGTGTGCTTGCTTGTAGGAGTTGCAGGGTGTGGTAGCCCTCGATGGCGTGCAAGTTAAGTGCACGCTTTTTTTGTTTAACCTTTTAATAACTAAATTAATTATGAAGAAAACATTTTCAACATTGGCAGCATTCTGCTTGGGTATCGTAATCAGTATTACCGTAGTGGCGTGCGCAGACGACATCAATGACGTAGTAACGGGCAAGTGCGATTGCAGCGAGAAGTGGGAGGAGTTGAAGGACAGACTTTCGCTTATGGATAATGATGTCGAGGGCTTAAATTCGAAATTGGAGAAGTTCGATATTGGCAAAATTACCCGCTATATGGACGGTGAGTATGACAGCAATGCTCAATTAGAATACGATGACAAAGGTCGTATTGTGAAATGCGTAACAAAAATTAATACGTACCCTGGTGAGGAAACAACAACATATACCTTTACTTATGAAACGGGCAAATGTACAGTCTATATAAACGGTGTGATATATTGGGTATTTGAGTTAAAAGATCCAAAGAGTGAAAATTTCGAATTTATTAAAATTTTCATCAGCAAAGTAATGAACGATATGTGTTAATAAAAATACAGCACAAAATAATAGCCGCGACCCTTATCGGATCGCGGCTATTATTTTGTGGTTATTTAAGGCTGTGGATTACTTGCGCTTAACCTCAACCTGCTCGTAACCCTCGACGATATCGCCAACACGGATATCGTTGAAGCTCTCGATGTTAAGACCGCACTCCATACCATTGGTAACCTCCTTCACATCGTCCTTGTAACGCTTCAACGAGCCCAAACGACCCGTGTAGATCACAATACCATCGCGGATCACACGGATAGCTGTGTTACGGGTAAGCTTACCCTCGCGAACGATACAGCCCGCAATGGTGCCGACCTTCGAGATCTTGAAGGTTTCGAGTACCTCAACCGAGCATACGATCTCCTCCTTCATAACAGGCTCCAACATACCCTCGATTGCGTCCTTGATATCGTTGATCGCATCGTAGATGATCGAATACAAGCGGATCTCAATCTCCTCCGACTCAGCCAAACGACGTGCGCCTGCCGACGGACGAACCTGGAAACCAACGATAATCGCATTCGATGCAGCTGCCAGCAATACGTCCGACTCCGAGATCTGACCTACGGCCGAGTGGATCACGTTCACCTGAACCTCCTCCTTCGAGAGCTTGATCAGCGAGCCCGTCATTGCCTCAATCGAGCCGTCCACATCACCCTTAACGATGATATTCAACTCCTTGAACGAACCGATCGCAATACGACGACCAATCTCGTCCAGCGTTACGTGCTTCTGGGTCATAATGCCCTGCATACGCTGCAACTGCTCGCGCTTGTTAGCGATCTCGCGTGCCGAGCGATCATCCTCCATTACATTGAAGGTATCACCCGAAGCAGGAGCACCATTCAGACCGAGCACCTGTACGGGTGTTGCGGGAGGTGCCTCATTGACCTTCTGACCACGCTCGTTGAACATAGCCTTCACACGACCCGAATGAACACCCGACAACATAACATCGCCCACACGCAGAGTACCATTCTGAACGAGCAATGTAGCTACGTAACCACGACCCTTATCCAGCGTCGACTCGATCACCGTACCCGTTGCACGGCGCTCGGGATTAGCCTTCAACTCCAACAATTCGGCCTCCAAAAGCACCTTTTCGAGCAACTTATCGAGGTTCAGACCCTTCTTAGCCGAAACCTCCTGGCACTGATACTTACCACCCCAATCCTCAACGAGGTAGTTCATATTAGCCAGCTGCTCCTTGATATGATCGGGAT
>JAZOMS010000096.1:0-3574 GCA_045654145.1 Alistipes sp.
CGATATTGATAGTCATCGAGCCTTCGTTGAACGAGGGCAGGAAGCTGCTACCCAAAGTGAAGAACACCACCAGCGCACCTACCATCAGTGCTATCGTACTGCCCAGAATCGAGCGTTTGTGGCAGAGAGCCCACTCCAAAGCTACGTGATACCAACGTTTCAACGTGCGGGCAACGAGTGGCTCACGCTCGGTGTGGCGCAGCGCACGCTCCGAAGTGAGCATATAGCTACACAATACGGGGGTCAAGGTCATTGCCACGATCATCGATGCAAAGAGCGATACGATGAACGAGATGCCGAGCGGACGCAGCATACGACCCTCCATACCGTCGAGGAAGAAGAGTGGCACGAATGCCACGATGGTGATGATCGTTGCATTGACGATCGATGAGCGAATCTCGGTCGATGCCGTATAGATCACCTCGAACCAACCTCGACGCTCCTCGGCAGGAAGTTGGCGATTTTCGCGCAGGCGGCGGAATACATTTTCGACGTCGATAATCGCATCATCGACCAGCGATCCGATGGCGATTGCCATACCACCCAAACTCATCGTGTTGATCGACAGATTCATCAATTTCAGCACGAGGATTGACACCAGCAACGACAGGGGTATTGCCACAAGCGAGATGGTCGTAACGCGTGTGTTCATCATAAAGAAGAACAGAACGATCACAACGAACAGAGCACCCTCCAACAGCGCACGCTGAATGTTGTCGATCGACGAGGTGATGAAACGCGACTGACGGAAGATATCGGTCGAGATATTGATATCCTTTGGTAGCGACTTTTGCAGGTCCGAAAGCTGATGTTCCAGCGCCTCGGTCAGCTCGATGGTGCTGGTCTGGTTCTGCTTGGTAACGGTGAGCAGCACGGCAGGCTTGGTTCGCTCCGACGCAACGCCCAATCGCGGGGTCTTGGCGCCAATGCGTACCTCACCAACATCTGCCAACGTGATCGGTTGACCATCTTCGGTCAGTTTGATAACACCGCGTGCAATCTGCTCGGCCTCTTTGGTTGCGAGCATACCGCGCACGATGAACTCATTACCATATTGATAGAGCACACCGCCCGACGAGTTGAGCGTCATATCCTTTGTTGCGGCCAGCACTTCGTGTACCGACACGCCCAGCAGACGCAGCTTTTCGGGCGAGAGCAACACCTGATACTCCTTGATGTCGCCACCGATTACAGCCACCTGAGCTACACCGCCCGTCGAGAGCAGGCGGGGACGAATGGTCCACTCGGCAATAGTGCGCAGCTCTTCGGGTGAGGTTTTGTCTGATGTCAGACCGATGATCATCATCTCACCCAAGATCGACGACTGAGGACCGAGTGTAGGCTGACCTACGTTGGCAGGCAGTGCATCAGAGATGGTCGAGAGTTTCTCGGTTACAATCTGACGGGCACGATAAATGTCGGTTTCCCAATCAAATTCGACCCACACAACCGAAAAGCCTGTCGATGATGCCGAACGTACTCGGCGCACGTCCGTAGCACCATTTACGGCGGTTTCGATCACGAATGTAACGGTACGCTCGACCTCCTCGGCCGCCATACCGTGCGCCTCGGTCATCACTACGACCGTCGGGGCTGTCAGGTCGGGAAAGACATCGACCTCCATACGGTATGCCGTATGAATACCGATGGCCGACAACAGCAGTGCTGCGATAATCACCAACATTCGATTTCGCAGCGAGTAATCTATGATTTGATTAAGCATAGTGGTATCGATTTTTTAGTGTTGGTGCGAGTGGGGTATTGCGCCCGATGCGGCAGCCATCTTGACATTCACAGCTCCGCGTGTAACTATGCGATCGCCAGCCTCAATGCCTGAGAGCAACTGCACTCGCCCACCGTCCGAGGCTCCGAGTTTCACCTCACGACGCTCGTAGCACTCAGCATCCAACTGAACATATACGTAATACAGACCCTGCGCCTCGGTTACGGCCGTTGTCGGAACAACCAACGCCTCGTCAATCGGAGCACCGATCAGGTAGGCCTCGACAATTGCGCCCTGTGGCAGATCGTTGCGGTTGTCAAATTCGAAGGTTACGGGGATCAACGTCGAACCACTATCGGCAATGCGACCTACCGACAGCAGACGACCGCCACAATCGGCCAGGCGGTAGCTCTCGCCCGTTGCGGGATCGACGATATTAGCGCTCTTAATGGTGCGCAATTCGCGATAGTAGCGCTGGGGCAGGTCGGCACGCAGTTGCAAGCGGAGGTTCTGCGAAACGGTAGCCAGCGGCTGCCCCATCTCTACGAAGTCGCCCTCGCCAATGTTGAGTGAGGCGATGTAACCTGCGATAGGAGCACCTACGTTACTGCCCTTCTCTGATGAACGAGCCGCAACAGCATCGTACTCGGACTTAGCTTTGAAGTACTCGCTCTCGGCAGCTTCGAAATCGCTACGCGAAACGATCTGATCCTCGACCAACTGCTTCAAACGGTTATATTCGGCCTCGGCACGACGGTACTCGGCAGCGATCTTATCGACCTGCGAGCCCGATGCCAGATCGCGCGACGAGATGGTAAACAGCGACTGACCGCGCGATACCTGTGCGCCGGTCGAGAGTCGCTTGCCGCCGAACGAAACCACACCTGCAATGGGTGCAACAATGGTTGCCTCGTCGCCCTGAGCCGCCAGAATGCGCGCCGTGCAAGGAATCACGTGGTTGAAGGTCGAGGGCTGAACCTCTTCGACCTTGAAGTCGGTGCGAGCAGCCTGCTCAGCGGGGAAAGTGATCTCGTTTTCGTTATGCTTGTGCTCCTCTTCGGCGTGCGAATGGGTGTGCGACGAGTGGTCGTGGTTGTGCCCCTTGTGCGAATGGTTGTGAGCCGAATGATCGTGGTCGGCGTGGCTGTGAGTCGAGTGATCGTGTCCTTCGTGAGAGTGATTGTGTCCCTCGTGCGAGTGGTCGTGATTGTGAGCTTCGTGAGTATGAGCAGTGTGCTCGTGTGCGTGCTCATCGTGCGAAGCGTTGCGGTTGCCGCAGCTACTGAGTGAGAGAGTAACAGCGAGTGTCAATGCGACAGTAAGTATTTGTTTCATAACAGATTGTATGTAAATGTTAGCCGTGCGAATCCAATGTTCGTAACGGGTCATAATAGGTTAATTCGTAAATCGAAATGTGAGAGTGGGCGCAAAGCGCGAAAAAAGCACTTTGTCCCGATTTAGGCACGCTCGGTTGCAGCGCGTGTCGGCAGGGCACGCGCTATGTAACGCACTATGCGTTGGGCAGGATCGGGCAACTGATCTTGTCGAATATCCTGCTGAATAGATTCGAACTCGACTATCGCGAGCAGTTCGAGTGGCTCGGCTATTATCGCTTGAAGTTGCGCAGGAGGCAATAGCGATTGCTTCGAGAGTTGTGAAATGACCTCAGCAACATCGATTTTCAGATGGCACGATGAAGGCTCGCCCGCACTATTATGCTCGGTTGAGCAGTGGTCGTGGTCGCAACAATCAGCGTGGTCAGCCGAGTGTGCAAAGCAGTGCGTAGGATTGAAGCATACAGCCTCGCTACCATCGTGGTGATGGTGAGGTAGAGCCGCAAGCATCACGGCC
>JAZOMS010000097.1:0-8587 GCA_045654145.1 Alistipes sp.
GGGTGGCAGACGAGGGCTGCGACGCCGAATCATCAACCTCGCTCACCGATGGATCGTTCGCACCACCCGCCTGGGCCACCGTGCCGAAATCGATCAACATACCATTACCCAACTCCTGCTCCTCAGGCAGCGTGAAGCGAACAAGCACAAACAGCACTGCTAAGGTTAGGAAATAGAGCAACGTAGCGATCGATGCCGCTACACGTCCCGTGCGTTTATCTGGGTTGTAATAGTACATTCTAAATCAATTCATTAGACCACCTACCATTAGTTGGGCAAAGTAGCCAAAATCAGTTTATAGCCGTTGTCGCGGGCGATGTTCATCATCTGCACCGCCTCGTCGATCGCCACCGTCTTGTCGCAATGCAACGATACCACGGGAGCCTCCTGACCTGTCAGGCGTGCCTGCAATGCTCGCTCGACACCCTCGATGCCATCAACCTGCTCCAACTCAACATAATAGCGATAACGTCCACCGCCAAGATCCTCAACCGACACGGTCGTATAGGCCTTGTCTTTGAGCTGGTTAGCACTCTTAGGCAGAGTCAGTTTCAGCGCATTGGGGTTGATCAGCGTCGTCGCAATGAGCAAGAACAACAACAGCAGGAACATCAAGTCGGTCATCGACGATGCCGAAAACGACGCTTCTACTTTCGATCCTCGTTTGATTGCCATAACACTCTATTTCTGAACGGGTTGATTCAAAATATCCATAAATGCGATCGAGTTTGCCTCCATCTGGAAGACCAACTTCTCGATGCGTGCCACCAGGTAGTTGTAGCCAAAGTAGGCAGGAATACCCACAATCAGACCCGCTACCGTGGTAACCATTGCCACATACATACCCGACGCCAAGATCGACATATCGACCGTGCCACCTGCTGCCGACATATCCATAAAGGTCTGGACCATACCAAGTACCGTACCCAAGAAACCGATCATCGGCGCACCACCCGAGATCATTGCCAGGTAGGGCAGACCATTTTCGAGTTTCGACACCTCCAAGTTAGCCACGTTCTCGATCGAATTCTGCACGTCGCTCATCGGGCGGCCGATGCGCTCGATACCCTTCTCGATCATACGTGCAATGGGGGTATCGGTGCTCTTGCAGAGATCAATAGCCGCTGCGATCTTGCCATCAACGATAAAGTCGCGGATACGATTCATAAAATTCATATCCAGACCCGATGCCTTGCGGATAGCCAACCAGCGCTCAACGAAGATAAAGACTGTAACGCCACCCAACGCCAACAGCGGCCACATCAGCCATCCACCCTTGGTGAACAACTCCCAAAGACCCATACGAACACTCTCCTCGGCAACAACATCCTGTACTGCCTGTGCTGCCTCGGCAGCCTGCAAAAATAGATTCATAGTTTTTATCAGTTTTTTAGTTTCTTATTTATTATTTTACTCTTTCTATCATCATAACGGTGCACAGAAGGCATTTATTGTTCGGCTTTATCGCTTTCGTTATCAACCATTTGAGCCTTTGCGGCAGCTCTCTTTGCTCGTTTTCGTTTGCCAAAATTAGCAAAACGTTCCTTAAAATTACGCACAATATCGCGGAAAGTGCTAAAATCCTCCTTGTAATAGATACCAATGCCACTCTCTTGCAAACCTTGATTCTCGTCGAAACGGTCGATCGTCTGCGTAAATCCTCGCAATTTGAGGTTGCCCGCACGGTCGATCAACCACGTGATGTAGGCCTCGCCCATAAGGTTGCTATTCTGTCCGCTCACCGTGCGTCGATCCGACACATAATTACCCTCGACCTCAACCAGCAAGCGATCGCTGATCAGACTCTTCGAGAATCCCAAATCAAACTCGTCGCCACTCATCTCGGTCGATGGACGATAGCGCACGATGAAACTCAGGTCATCGGTCGAAAGCCAATTACTCAACTGATTCGACAGCAGTTCGAAACCCGTCGTAGCCGTACCCACGGCTCCGAAGTTGGCCGCACCGCTAATACCTGACTCATTCATAAAGCTATTGAAAATCAACAGGTAGATGAACTGATTGGCAATCTCCTCCTGCGTATTGAGCATATTGCTCACCACGTTCTGCACCTCGGTATCGGCATTAGGCACCTCGATGCCGAACGTTACGGTCGGATTCGATAACCTGTCGGTGAGGTTGATGATACAATCGACCGGCGAACGGGCGCCACCCGACCCCGAGGCCGAGGTTGAACCAATCAATGGTTGCAACGAGGTTTTGATCTGATAGATCGCTCGAATATCCAATATCGCATCAAGCGGATCGCCACGCCACTGAATCGTACTACCAGCATCGATCGTAAACTTCTTATTGACAATATTTTGCAGCGTAAATAGATAGCTACCCTCTGTAATCTCGCAGTCGCCATACATATCGAACACACCACTACGAGGGTTGATGTGCATATTGAGTGTACCCTCGCCACGACCGCGAATAATATCGCCTACGGTCGGGTCGATCACCAGCTGGAACTCGGCATTGGGGCGCACATTGACCGCCATCGAGATATCCATATTACTACCACTGCTCGACCTCTGTCGCTGGCGACGCTCATACATCAACTTCTTGCGAGCCAGGTAGGTCATCGTCGTGTCGGTCGTCATACGTGGCGAACGGAACACTACAAAATCCGCCTGCGAAATGCTCGACGAACCACTCAGCGGGAGGAAGAACTGCGAATTGTCATCAGTCGTAGCTGCGATATCCATCTTCACACCCATCTTATCGCCCGAGATACGTGCCGAGCCCGTGCCATAGATCGTACCGTAGAACAGTTCATTATCCTTCTCATCGGTATCCATCACCAACATCCCATCGGGGCGAGCCACAATATCGAACGCGATATTTGACAAGTGGCTCAAATCGAGCTTCATCTCGGCCGTACCACTATTGCCATCCCGATCGTAGAAGCGCGTCAAGGGTAGCGTAAAACGATTTTGCGCCACCGTGATCTTAGCCGACGGAATCGAATATTCGACACCCGTGAAATCGATGCACGAACGGAGACTATCAACCTCAATCTCGCCACTCAACTCGGCTACACGACCACGTCCCGTAAACTGCAACTTGGCGTCTGCCGTACCCTTCGTATCCGAGATCACTCCCGTCAAGAATGGCTCGATCAATCGCATCGGAACGTTATCAATACCCGCCTCGATAAAGTATCGTTTCGAATCGGGGGCATAGTAGCCACGTACGACCGTATCCTGCTTCTGACGATCGGCCAACAACAATCGAGCTCGGTTGCGCTGCATATCCCATCGTGCCAACACCTGCAACGGCGGCACTGCAACATCATTCACCTCGACACCATTGAGCGACACGTTACCGTCGATTCGACCACCCTTCAATGCCGAGTACATCACTGCACGACCATCGCTCGTCCCCTCAATGCGGTAACCTCCGATACTTTCGAGTAGCTGGGTTATAGGTGCAAGATCGAAGTTACGCAACGTGAGCACCACCGAGTCGGCCATCTGTTGCGACGCCACACCATCGAGCAGTAGCGACTGCTCGTCATTGCGCACCGAAAAACGGTCGATCGAGATACTCTTCGGATTGTAGATAATTTTGTTTGCCCCGATATACCACGTCTGGTTGCCCTGACGGATATTCGACGGTTTGAGGTCGATTGCAATTCGACGCGAACCATCGTCATTACGTACAAGCACCGCATCGACACCCAGCAGGGCCGACACCGATTGCGCAACATTGTTAAAGCCTGCCGAGAGCGACACTCGATTGTTCTTAGCGCCTGCCTGCACCGACAGATCGGGCATATGCAACTGCTTCAAATAGAGATCCTCCGAACGCAGATAGAGAGCCAGCGAGTCGTAGCTATTGTTGGCATTGAGATTAATCTTGGTGGCCATCATATTGTTACGCTCGATGTAATCAGAGAGCAATTTGAGAGTAAAGCGATCGTTGTCGGGGTTGAACATAAACGACAGATTGGTGCCATTAGCCACCTGCAAGCCCGACAAGATAGCCTCGGTCAGCTCCGACGTGTTCTTCAAATTAACCGACAGCAACGAATAGCGCTCAACACTGCCCACCTCGTCGGTCGTATGGCGATGGGCGTGTCCATCGCCGTGAGTCAACGATGGCAGATAGGCAAACAGCCCATCCTTGACATACTCGAAGATGGTCTTATAGCTCAATCGACTACGGAACGAAGCATCGACAAAATCGGATTTCAGCTCGATATACTTACTCTCCTCGCTATTCTTGCCACGCAACACCAACGACGGTGTGCAGATCGTATCTTTCAAACCGATATACACGGCATCGTTGATTCTCACCGTTCCATTCAGATTATCAAGCGAGTTACCCGAGCCATTAGCCGTCAATCGCGCACCAAGCACCGAAAGCGTATCGCGACGATTGAAGTTCAATGCGTGCAGGTCAGCACGATCCAGATCCAGCGCGAAATCGTAACGGGGCACCTCGCCATTGAAATCGACCTCACCATTGAAATCGAAATCGAGGTTATGATCGTCGCTACCGACAACACCCACAAAACGGCGATTGTCGATTTTACCCCTCAACGTAATCGAATCGTAGCGATAGTCATTGAAATCGAACAGCGGCAGACGTCCAACAATATCGGCCGTAAATTGACCTTCGCCCATTGCGCCATCGAGATCAGCCGCAAGGCTAACATCGCCCAACTTATTCATCGCCAGCAAGCGTCCCAAATCGAAATTCGACGTTGCCACATCGCCAGCAAAACGACGACGACCCTGCGTCGTCCCTGGCTCAATTTTCATACGACCATCGATCGCTCCCAGAGCCGTCGAGAGCTCTGCCTCGACACTGAATGCCGACAAACGGCCATCAAACTCACCCGTGAGATCGATATGCTCCGTGCGAGCCAACATCGTCTGCAACTTCGTGGGCAGTGCTCGTCCCGTCAGGTCGTACATCACCGCCATCGCATCGTCTAGATTGGTCGAAAGACGATCGACATCGAACATAAAACGCGTGCGTTCAACCTCAGGCAAACCGACCATATGGAAATCCACTGCCACAGCACTCTGCTCACCCAACTCAGCGTGCTCCACACGACCAGCCATATCAGCCACCGTACCACGAGCCTCCACCTCGACATTCGAAAGTTGGCTCTTCCAATGGGCGATCTGGGGCGCAAAGTAGCCGATCGTTGCAAAATCGATGTGCGACTTTTGAGCCGTGATATCCATCACCACCTTGTTAATGTAGTCCGAATAGACTCCCCAACCGTCGCCAATGATAGTCAGCATCGGGATATTTAGATCAGTTGCTCCCGACTGTAAATGCAGATCGGCAAAACGCATACGTCCCGACACCACCGAGAGCCAATCGGCCGAAATATCATCGATGTGAATTCCACTTCGTTCGTCCAACTCGATTCGATCCAATCGCACCGCAATCGAGTCATCATCAATCAGGAAATCACGCCCCACAACCTCGGCATTATAGATCTGCATTGCCGACCAATCAATTCCTCCTCGATCACGGAACGAAGTATCATTACGAAATAGTTCGAAACGGAAATTCGAAACCTCGGCACGATTAATTGCCATTCGGAACTCGCCACCACCCTGACCTCGCAGATGTGCAACAACCTGCTTGATATTGATCTCATCATCGGGCGTTTGAGCCAAGCGCAACAACGCTCCATCAACCTTTGCCACACCTAAAGTCAGCGGTTTGAATGATGTGATTCCCGTCTCAACCTGACGAGCATAGAGCAATGTATCTCCCTGATAATCCTCGACATAGAAACCCTCGACCTGCAAACGATTAAACAAACCCAGATCGACGTGATCGATGCTCACCGTCGTGCCCAACTTGCGCGTAGCGAAGCGTGCAGCGGCATCGACCACCCAATTCTGCACCACCCCAATATTGATCAAAACCGAGAGCGTCAAAGGCAGAATTATCGTTACCAACAGGAGTGTTGATACGATATAACCCAATATTTTTATACCTTTGCGCATTAAATGTCGATTATTAACTTACAAAGTTAAGCATTTTTAGCTAATTTTGCAATATGAATATTACAATCTTAGGCATAGAATCATCGTGCGACGACACTTCGGCTGCCGTTGTGCGCGATCGTGTGTTGCTCTCGAACGTCATCGCCTCGCAAGCCGTACACGAACAATACGGTGGCGTGATTCCCGAATTGGCATCACGAGCACACCAACAGAACATCATCCCCGTGGTCGATACCGCTCTACGTCAGGCTGGTGTAACGCTCGACGAGGTGGACGCCATAGCCTTCACACGTGGACCAGGACTGCTCGGCTCGCTACTCGTGGGTGTGTCGTTCGCCAAGGGTCTGTCGATAGCAAACAACATACCGCTCGTCGAGGTCAATCACCTGCAAGGTCATATCCTTTCGCACTTTATCGACCTGCCCGACGCCGAGGTTCCACACCCCGATTTCCCCTTCTTATGTCTGCTCGTTAGCGGTGGCCACACTCAGATTGTCAAGGTCAATTCGCCACTCGAAATGGAGATCGTAGGCACTACGATTGACGACGCTGCGGGAGAAGCATTCGACAAGTGCGCCAAGGTAATGGGGCTACCCTACCCAGGTGGTCCCGTGATCGATCGCTTGGCTGCCGAGGGCGACCCCGACTCGATCAAATTTGCAAAGCCCCGAATGGAGGGTTTCGACTACTCGTTCAGTGGCTTGAAGACCTCATTTCTCTACACCCTGCGTGATGAGATGGCGGTCGATCCCACGTTCATCGAGCGTCGCAAGGCAGACCTCTGCGCATCGTTGCAGAAGACTATTATCGACATATTACTCAACAAGTTAGTCAAGGCAGCAAAGCACTATCGCATAAAAGATATTGCCATTGCAGGTGGAGTTTCGGCCAACTCGGGTCTGCGCAATGCCGTAGCCGAGGAGGGTCGCCGTCGAGGTTGGCGCACGTTCATTCCCGAACGTAAATTTACTACCGACAACGCTGCGATGATCGCCATTTCGGGCTATTACCGCTATCAGATGGGGCACTTCGCATCACTCGACACCACCCCCGTGGCTCGACTCGAAGAGTTGCTCTCGATCCACAACCAGCAGATCGCTCCAAAAGAGGAGGAATAGACAATGATTACACGCGCTGATATTCAACTCGTTCGCTCGCTGTCGGACAAACGCGCCCGCACCGAAACGGGTCTGTTCGTGGCCGAGGGTGCCAAGCTCGTGGGCGAGATCGCCGCATCGTCGCTCTGCGTGCGCCACATCTACTCTTCGCGCGAATTTGCCCATCCTGCTTTCGAGCACGCAACCGCCAAAGAGTTGGAGCGATTATCGCTACTCAAAACCCCATCGGATACCATTGCAGTGGTCGAGATCCCACGCTACGAGTTCGAACTTGCTGAGGCCGAGCGAGGTCTGGTTCTGGCACTCGACGAAGTGCAGAACCCTGGGAATATGGGTACGATCATTCGTCTGGCCGATTGGTTTGGTATCAGCGACATCATCTGCACCCCCAATTCGGCCGACTGCTTTAACCCCAAAGTGGTACAGGCTACGATGGGTGCAATCCTGCGTGTGAGGGTACATTATCTGGATTTGACTGCGACACTCAGCGAGGCTCGCAAGCGTGACATAGAGGTCTATGGAACATTCCTCGAAGGCGAGAACATCTATCACAGCTCACTGAAACAGAGCGGAATAATCGTAATGGGCAACGAAGGGCGCGGTGTAAGTGCCGAGGTCGCATCAACGGTATCACACAAGTTATTAATACCGTCCTACCCCATCGATCGCCACGGCTCGGAGTCGCTCAATGTAGCCATCGCCACCTCGATCGTCTGCTCGGAGTTCCGCCGACGAGGATAGAACAAAAAGGAGCACAACGATGTTGCGCTCCTTTTTTATTGCATATATGTCTTTTACATCATCTGCAAAAGTTGGTAAATCAGATAACCGAGATAGTTACCAACAGCGTAGCCCGCAAGACCATTGGTGATACCCACAACCACCACATCGCGATTCTTCATCGTCGCTGCAATCATCGGTACACATACAGGCGAATTGATAAGCGTATTAGATGTGATAACGGCTGTATCAGCATCGATGCGCAGAGGTCGCGCAAGGAAAACGGTAACAAACAATGATCCAAATATAATTACAGCCTGCAACAGTAGTACATAGAGGCTCTGATGCCAATTGATCGACGAGAGATCAGCCATCGTTGCCATCACCAAGCAGAAGACATAGATGAGGTACATACCTGCATCGTAGCTTTTATCCCAGCGACATACTCGCTTCGATATGGTCATCAACAACGACAGCGTGGTAATGGTCAAGATGAGCGCCACCATCGAGATGCCCGACTCCCCGCCAACAATAATTCCGACAGCCACCGAAACACCCATAATCACAACCGACGCTGCAAGCACTTTAAGCAACTGAACGATAACAGGTCGCGTAGCAAAATCGCGGTAGGGATTATCCTCACTATTATCGACCTCGACCGCCTGTTCGATATGCCTTCTCCCGCCGACAATGCGACGCGCCATCGCCACGCCACCACCCATCAGGAACATCAGATAGAAGAACGACACAATGAGGTTGCAGGTT
>JAZOMS010000098.1:0-2078 GCA_045654145.1 Alistipes sp.
CCTGACCGTCTTCGTCGCCACCGGCGTCCTCTTCAAATCCTGTTCCTGCAAATCCCAGTTCTACCTCAGCAAGGAGGCTGTCGATTTGAGGTGCCTCATAAGGCTCCCAATTAATCACTCGTTTTCTCATTCTCACTTCGTTTTTTTATGGTTTTTAATTTAATTTTTGTTACTTTTATCTTTTATACGTTGTGTTATGCAATACTCAAAAAGGCTATTGCTCGTGCGCCGCTACGAGCAATAGCAGGGGAGAATGAAAACCCAATGCTAATATGTAAGTAGGATTGCGACGCTGTGGGTTCTGTATCGGTCGTAAAAAAAACTTCAATATGATGAGCAATGGCAACAAAAAGGCGGACGATGCCGGTTTTGACATCATCAAAAATGTTGCAAAAATGGTTCAGGGATGAGCGAAAACTACCTAATTGGAGAGGTGCTAAATCCCCCCCCCCTCAGTAAGTTACTAAATTTATAGATCCTATCGTTTCCGCTCAAAGTCATTGCTGTACAAATAGTTTAGGTTACAAAGTTATTATAAAGAATGAAAAAAAACAAGATTTTTGTGCACTTTTTTGAAGAATAATATCTATCCAAAATGGTATTTTTGGTCGCACGTCAAGTAGTGAGCTAACAAAAAGAGGTTGCTCGCAAAAGCAACCCCATTTTTATTATCGAAATTTACTCGTTTACTCTCCGAAAATGGTGCGCACGATCAGGTCTGTTGCACCTTTGTTCGAAGCGATATAGTTCGAAGCGATGCGAGCTCGGCGGACGCGCTCCTGCTCGTCGCTCTTGATCGGAGCAAACCACGCCTCCAACTCCTCGGTGGTCGTAACCGAGCAGCAAGCTCCCAGCGCAATCATATCGCACGCCTCCTTAAATTTGTGATACTTAGGACCAAAGGCAATAGGTGTGCCATAGGTTGCGGGCTCCTGCGTATTGTGGATACAAACTCCGAAACCGCCACCAATATAGACCCAATCGGCATATTGGTAGAGCTGGTTGAGGATGCCGATTACATCGATAATCAGCACTCGTGCCCCCTCGACATCTCTCTCTGAGCGACACTCGCTGTAACGCACTACGCCACCCTTGCACTCCGAGATAAGTCGCTCGATGCGAGGTCCTTCCATCTCGTGTGGCGCAATCACAAACTTCACATCCTTGTGCGCATTGACGAACGGCACAAGCAGATCCTCGTCGGGACGCCAACTGCTGCCCACAACAAATAGGCGATCTGCGCCCTTGAAGTGTTCGATCAGCGGATAGCGTGAGGCCTGTGCGGGCAGTGCTGCTGCGCGATCGAAACGAGTGTCTCCAGCCACGACCGAGTTGTCAAATCCGATCTCGGCCAGCAGGCGTTTCGACTCCTCGTTCTGCACAAAGATCAACTCGAAGGTTGTCAGTGCACGACGGAAAGCACCTCCCCACGGTTTGAAGAAGATTGAGTTGCGGCGGAATAGCGATGAGAATATGTAGCTCTCGATCTTGCGTTTGCGCAGTTCGCTCAGGTAGTTGAGCCAATAGTCATACTTGACAAATATTGCCACCCGAGGGCGCACGATGTCGAGGAATCGACGCACGTTGCGCGGTGTGTCGGCGGGTAGGTAGAAGACCCAATCGGCTGCCTCGAAATTCTTGCGGATCTCATATCCCGATGGCGAGAAGAAGGTCAGCAGAACTCGGTATTGGGGATAGCGTTCGTGAACGGCCTCGATCACAGGGCGCCCCTGCTCGAACTCGCCGAGCGACGAGGCGTGGATCCACACCACGGGGTGATCCGACTTGCCGACTGTATCCTGCAAGCGTTCGAAGATGCCGCGACGACCCTCGACCCATTTCTGAGCCTTCGGTTTCCACGGTGCCACCGCCTTGATTGCGGCTGTGTAGGCCGCTATGCCCAAACTGTATAATAACATATTATCTCCCTGTTTGCCAACTGATTAACTCTACCAGCCGAACTCCACAACATCGGGCACGTAGCGTACGTCGAGTTGCCCGTCGGGCCAGCGATCGACCGCTATAAGGTCGAATTGTGGCTCCAAAGATACATCATAAGTGGCTAAAAACAATGAGGC
>JAZOMS010000099.1:0-9574 GCA_045654145.1 Alistipes sp.
GTTGCCGATATACTTGCTCAGGAAGTCGAACATCGGGATTACAAACCAGCGGTTTACCCAACCGAAGATACCCCAACCCAGCGGAATCAGGCGCTCCAAGTGCAGAGGCTCGTCATTCTCCGATACGCACTTATTGAGGATCGAATACTTGTTCGGGCCGAAGTAGAATTGGAACTTATAGTCGGTCGTCTCCTTCGAGTAAGGGATCGACATCGTTGCGTTGAAGCTCTTCAACTCGTCCGAGCCCTCAGGGAAGGTCGTATAGCGCATCGAGGCGTAGTCGAAGTTATTCTCAGCGATCAGCACCGACGAGAAGAACTGCTGCTTGAACGCTACCCAATTGACACGGGTATTCTCGGTCTCCTCGGCACGCTCGCCCACCGACAGCTCCTCGATCGAACTCTCGTTCGGAAAACGATAGGCAATCGTGGTTGCCATATTCTCGCTCTGGAAACCCTTCTCGTTACGCAACGAAATGCTACGCCAAACAACATCCAACTGCGTTTGGTTGCTCATCAGCGGCTCCATATCGACCATACGCACATCGAGGTCGATCATATAGTTACGAGTTGCCGACTCCGAGTCATAGACCTTGTAGATGTACTCAACAGCCGACTCGCCACTTACCGGCAGACGCATAACCACCTGCTGATAATCGTCGATCTTCTGCACGGGATCAACCACGAACGCATAATCGTGAGTATTGACACGCACATTGTTCAGACCATTGCGAACATACATACAGATATCGAAGTCTGCCGAGCCCTCGCGCATCAACTGCACGTGCTCGGTGCGCTCCTCCTCGGCATAACGCATATAGTCTTTAAGCTCGACACCCGTAATCTGCGCACCACGATTCGAGAAAGTTACCGTCATAACATCATTCTCGACCGTGAAAGTCTGATCTACGCCCTTCAATGCAGCATAGAGGTCATTGCCCAGATTTGCATTCAGAGCCTCGTCGGCACGCTGCTGGCGCTGCTCAGCTGTCAGTGAATCACCCTCGATCGTAGCCATCTCGGCTGCCACTGCCGTCGAATCCGCCTCAGCGGGTTGTTCGGCCAACTCGGGGTGTGCAGCAACCCACTCGGCTTGCGCCTTCTCGTAGTCCTGCTGCTGCTTGTTCGTAAAGAAACTATATCCGATCAGTATGGCACCGATCAAGACAAGTCCGATAATTGAATTTTTATCCATCTCAAATTTTTAAGTTGCACGATTATTTTATTGCACCACCTGCTACTTCTTGCCAGCCAACGATGCAGCGACAAATGCCACAAACAGCGGGTGAGGATTTAGTACATTACTGCTATACTCGGGGTGATACTGCGTTGCGACAAACCAAGGATGGTTATCCAGCTCCATCACCTCGACCAGACCCGTCTCGGGATTCATACCCACAGCACGCATACCTGCCATCTCGAACTCATCGAGATAGTCGTTGTTAAACTCATAGCGATGGCGATGACGCTCCTCAATAGTGGTTGCATTGTAGGCACGGCACACCTTCGAGTGAGGATCCAAGTGGCAAGGGTACGAGCCACGACGCATCGTGCTACCCTCCGACAGACCCTTCTGCTCCTCCATCAGGTCGATAACGGGGCACGATGTAGGCTCCATCTCGGTTGAATTGGCATTTGCATAACCCAACACATTGCGAGCAAACTCGATCACTGCACACTGCATACCCAAGCAGATACCGAAGAAGGGGACATTATTCTCGCGGGCATACTTCACTGCGGTCAATTTGCCATCGATACCACGATTACCCGAACCCGGAGCTACCATAATACCATTCATCGAGCCCAACAACTCCTCAACCGTATCAGGTGTAACCTTTTCGGCTGCAATCAGGTGTAGCTTAACCTTGCTAACATTCACCGCACCAGCGTGAACGAATGCCTCGATGATCGACTTATAAGCATCGGGCAACTCAACATACTTACCTACCAGCGCAATATCTACACGCTTCGAGGGATTCTTCACCTTATCGACGAACGCCTCCCAAGCCTTCATATCCGACGGTTTGTCAGCAGGCAGGTCAAGTTTCTCCAACAGCACCTCGTCCAGATTCTGCTCGCGCATCTTCAAAGGTACCTCATAGATAGTCGGAACATCCATCGACTCTACCACAGCCTTGGGATCAACATTGCAGAACAGAGCTACCTTGCGACGCACCTCCTGAGGCAGATGATGCTCCGAACGCAATACCAGCACATCAGGCTGCAAGCCATTCTCCAACAGTGCCTTAACCGAGTGCTGTGTGGGTTTAGTCTTCAACTCGGCACTTGCGGTCATATAGGGCACAAGGGTCAGATGCACCAATGCCGAATTGCGATAACCGAGCTGATAACGCAACTGGCGTACCGACTCGATATAAGGCAACGACTCGATATCGCCTACCGTACCACCGATCTCGGTGATGATCACATCATAGATCTTCTTAGCCGACAACAACTGGATGCGACGCTTGATCTCATCGGTAATATGAGGGATGACCTGTACGGTCTTACCCATATACTCACCACGACGCTCCTTATTGATGACGCTCTGGTAGATCTTACCCGTGGTTACAGTATTTGCGCTCGAAGTGGGAATCGCCGTGAAGCGCTCATAGTGGCCCAAATCGAGGTCAGCCTCAGTACCGTCATTAGTTACGTAGCACTCACCGTGCTCGTAGGGATTCAACGTGCCCGGATCGACATTGATATAGGGGTCGCACTTCTGAATAGCGACCGAGTAACCACGTGCCTGCAACAGACGCGCAATCGACGAAGAGATGATACCCTTACCAAGCGATGAAGCGACAGCGCCCGTCACGAAGATATACTTGGGTTTTACAGTTGTCATAGTTATATATTTTTTTTGGTTTCTCTTTTTACTCAATTCAGTTTAATTCTCAGCCTGCTCCTCCTCACGATCGATCAGTTTAACCTTCTCAATGGTTTCATCCATTTCGGCCTTAGCCTTCTCGATCTTCACACGCACATCATTGATCATCGACTCGGCATTCTTCGAGTGAGCGAAGAATCCGATATTATTCTCCAACAGGGCGATGTCGGCTTCAAGCTGCTTTACCTTATTATATAAACGCTCACGCTCCGAACGCAGACGCTTTTCACCCGACGCTTTCATCGATGAGAGTTTCGAGCGGAAACGATCCATCGAACGATCGTGCTCCGAGCCACGCAATGCAGCAAACAGTGCATCGACAACCTCCTTGTACTGTTTCTGCAATGCGTCCTTCTGCTTGATGGGCACATAGCCAATCTCATTCCACTTGCGCTGGAATGCCTTGATAGCCTCATAACCGCCTGCCTTAACATCGCACGCCTTCATCTGCTCCAACAATTCGCGCTTAGCCTGCAAGTTGCGCTCCTGCTCGTTATCAACCGATGAGAAGTGAGCCGACTTGCGTTCGAAGAAGTAGTCGCACGCTGCGCGGAAACGCTTCCACACTGCGTCCGAATGTCGACGCGATACTGCGCCTATCTCCTTCCATCGCTTCTGCAAAGCGATCAGTTCATCGGCCGTCTTCTTCCAATCCTCGCTATCCTTGATCGACTCAGCAGCCTCGCATATCTCGTTTTTGAGTTGCAAATTGTGCTCCATCTCGGTTTTGAGCTGGGCGTAATAGTCGCGTTTCAAAGCGAAGAAACGGTCGCAAGCATTGCGGAAACGCTCGTAAATGCGAGTATTGTCCTTCTTCGGTGCAAAACCGATAGTCTTCCAAATCTTCTGAATCTCCAACAGACGATCGTTTGCCTTGTTCCACTCCTTGCGCGAAGTGAGCATCTGCTCCGACAACTCCTCAGCCTTAACGCAGAGTTCGGTCTTCATTTCGAGATTCTTCTGCTGCTCGCCTTTGAGCGACTCGAAGTGCTCCTGATGCGCCTTGTTGATACGCGAACTTGCCAACTTGAAACGCTCCCACAGAGGCTCCTTGAACTCATTTGCCACAGGACCCGTCTCGCGCCACTCGTCGTGCAACTTCTGCAACTTACGGAATGCCGACACGATCGACGACTCCATAACCAACGTCTCGGCCTGCTCGCAAAGAGAGATCTTAGCCTCGTAGTTCTTCTTCAAATCAAGATCACGCAACTCCTTGTTGATTTTGATGAAGTTGTAGAAGTTCTCGACGTGTAGATTGTAGGTCTCCCACGTATCCTTCACATTGGTCTGAGGTACGGGCCCCGTCTCCTTCCAACGCTGTTGCAGTTCGCGGAACTTATTGAATGTATGGTTGAGCGTCTCGTCGCTATTAACCAACTCCTTCAACTCGTCGATAATGGCGAGTTTCACTTTCAGATTCTCCTCCTTGGCCTGCTCCAAGCCAGCTACAAACTCATCACGCATCTTGCGGTAGCGAGCAAACAACTCTTTGAGGTTCACCTCGGCACCATCAATCGAGGTGGTGAACTCCTCTTCATTGCCTCCGGCATCGAGGAACTCCTTGCGCTGCGCCTCAACCTCCGCACGGCGCAATTTGTAGAATGCTATTTTGACAGCCTCGGCATCGCCACGCAGGCCCTGCACGGGCTTTGTTTCCAACAGTTGTGCAAACAACTCGACAAGTTCGGCCTTGCTCTTACCCACGAGCGACTGCTCATCGGTTGCCATCTGCAATTCGGGCAGAGCCTCCTCCTCTTCGGGGGTTGCCTCGCCTAAATCAATGCCGGCGTTATCGGCAGCAAGACGAGCCTCCTCGTCCGAAAAATCGACATCCTCGGCCACTACGGGTTCCTCGGCGTTAATGGTTGCAACAACCTCCTCGGGCTGCATCGTGGTAGCTACATTGTGCACATCTTCAGCATTGCTGACTTGTTCCACAGGAACAGACTGTTTGGAAACTTTGGTATCCATACTTCAATAAAGGTTTAAGAGTGATCAGGTTACAATGTTTAGAAACAAACTAAACACAGTTTAACAAGCAAAGATAAATCTTTTTATTCGTTCGTGCAAGAACTTTCCGACAAAAATCGACCTGCGAGCCGACACGCGCACACATTATGCGCGATGCCGAGAACTCATCTCGCCACATCGTCAGCCGATCAAGTCATCGATTTTTCGACCAATGGACTTGCCTTGCGTCCAAAAAACTTGTCGAAAGGTAATGAATTATTACCGAATGTGCCGAATTTGCCCGTTTTTCTCAAACTCGACTCTTTGACACTTGAAAAATTTTCTGTATATTTGTGTGCCGATTTTTGGACTCAAAAAATTAACAAAATAAAATCTCAAAAAACAATGAACATTCTCGTATTGAATTGTGGCAGTTCGTCGATCAAGTATCAGGTGATTGATATGAACGATGCAAGCCACAAATTGTTGGCTAAGGGTTTGGTCGATCGCATCGGTCAGGCAGAAGGTGATCTGAAACACAAACCCGTAGGCAAAGAGCCACTCGAATTGCACCAACCCATCGCTGATCACAACGTGGGTATCGATTTGATTCTCAAAGCACTGATCGACCCCATTCACGGTGTGATCAACTCGTATGAGGAGATCAACGCAGTTGGCCACCGCGTAGCTCACGGCGGCGAACACTTCAATGGTAGCGCTCTGGTTACGCCCGATGCAATCGAGAAGGTACGCGACTGCATCAAGATGGCTCCGCTGCACAACCCCGCAAACCTGCAAGGCGCACTGTCGATGGCTGAGATCCTGCCCAACGTTCCACAGGTATTCACCTTCGACACCGCTTTCCACCAGACCATTCCTGCACACAACTATCTCTACGCTATCCCCTATAAATACTACACCGAGGAGAAGATCCGTAAGTATGGCTTCCACGGCACAAGCCACAAGTACGTTGCTAAGATCGCAGCCGAAATGGTTGGTTTGGACGTTGAGAAGTCGCGTATCGTAACCTGCCACGTTGGTAACGGTGCGTCGATTACCGCCGTTAAGTTCGGCAAGTCGTTCAACACCTCAATGGGCTTCACCCCCGCTGACGGTCTGTGTATGGGAACCCGCTCGGGACAGATCGACCCCTGCGCATTGATCCACATCGCACGTAACGAGAATATGAGCTACGATGAGATGGACGCTTTCATCAACAAGAAGTCGGGCATTCAGGGTCTGACGGGTATTTCGAGCGATATGCGTGATATCGACCAGGCTTACGAGGCTGGTGTACAGATTGCTATCGAGGGTCGCGACCTCTACTACAACCGCGTGAGAAGTTACGTGGGTGCATACGCTGCCGAGATGGGTGGTTTGGACTTGGTAGTCTTCACTGGTGGTGTTGGCGAGAACTCGGACGACCTGCGCGAGTACGTTTGCAAGGATATGGAGTTCCTTGGCTTGGAGTTTGATTACGAGGCTAACAAGGGTGTTCGTGGTCAGAGTAAGGTGCTCTCGAAGCCCAACTCGCGCGTTAAGGCTGTCGTAGCCGAGACCAACGAGGAGTTGGTGATCGCATCGGATACCTACGCTATTGTTAAGAATTTGTAAAAAATCATACAACTATGGGAATTAGACATTTGGAAGATGTCGTTACCGCTGCCAAGGCGCGCGGTCGCAAACGTTTGATCGTAGCTTACGGTCAGGATTCACACACTATCGAGGCCGTAAATGATGCTATCGAGGCTGAATTGGTTGATGCTACACTTGTGGGCAGTCGCGAGGAGATCGAGAAGGTCTGCGCATCGGAGGGTATCGATGTAAATAAATTCAACATCATCGACGAAGGCAACGATGTGAAGGCTGCCAATATCGCTGTTAAGATGATTGCTGAGGGCGAGGGCGACGTTCTGATGAAGGGTCTGCTTTCGACCGATAAGTATATGCGTGCTATCCTGAATAAGGAGTATGGTTTGGTTCCTCCTAAGGGTATCCTGAGCCACGTTTCGGTTGTTGATCTGCCCAACTATCCCCGTCTGCTCACCATTTCGGACGTTGCAATTATTCCCCTGCCTGACTTCAAGCAGAAGCAGCAGCAGATCAAGTTCTTGGCTCAGACGGCTAATGTACTTGGCGTGAAATGTCCGAAGATCGCTATCATCTCGGCAAGTGAGCAATTGCTCCCGACCGTAACCTCATCGACCGAGGCTGCACTGTTGGCTAAGATGGCCGATCGTGGTCAGATGGGCAACATCGAGGTTGACGGTCCGCTGTCGCTGGATGTAGCAATGTATAAGCATATCGCTGAACACAAAAAGGTTAAGGGTTCGTCGATCGCTGGTGAGGTAGATTGTATGCTCTTCCCCAACATCGAGTCGGGTAACGTATTCTTCAAGATGGCAACCAACGTGGGCGGTGGCGAGTTGGCCGCTATGGTCGTTGGTAGCAAGGTTCCCTGCGTGCTGACCTCGCGTGGCGATTCGAGCAAGACCAAACTCTACTCGATCGCTTTGGCTTGTCTGTCGGCTAAGTAACAATTAACTTAAAACCAAAACAATCCGAAGCTCGAACAAACTGCATCGAACTTCGGATTGTTTGTATAACTACTCAACCAAAAAACAGATTAAGCAACAATGGGTAACAACTATAAAATTTTGGTCATCAACCCCGGTTCGACCTCGACAAAGGTGGGTCTGTACCGCGACACTGAGCCTATCACCGAAATCACCGTGCGCCACTCGCGCGAGGAGCTGGCTCCCTATGAGACAATTTTCGATCAGTACGATTTTCGTCTGCGCGTTATTCTCGACGAGTTGGCAAAGCAGGGCATCGAACTCGACAACTTGAATGCTGTGATCGGTCGCGGCGGTCTACTCAAACCGTTGCAGTCGGGTGTCTATGAGGTTACCGAAGCCATCTTCCACGATCTGAAAAATCCCACGATGCACCACGCATCGAATTTGGGCGGTCTGCTGGCATTGGGCATAGCGCAGAAGTTTGGCATTAAGGCATTTATCGCCGATCCGTGCGTAACCGACGAGTTGCAACCTGTGGCTCGTATTACGGGTCTGCCGGGTATCGAGCGTCGTTCGATTTGGCACGCCCTGAACCAGAAGGCCATCGCACGTGGTTATGCATCAAAGATTGGCAAAAAGTACGAGGATATGGATCTGATCGTGGCTCACTTGGGTGGCGGCATTACTGTTGGAGCTCACCACCTTGGTCGTGCTATTGACGTGAATAACGGCTTGTCGGGCGAGGGTCCGATTGCCCCTGAGCGTTCTGGTACGTTACCCGCTGACGGCTGGAAAGAGCTGATCGAATCGGGCAAATACACCTCGAAAGAGTTGGACAAGTTGCTCGCTGGCAAGGGCGGTCTGACTGCTCATTTGGGCACAGCGTCGATTCTCGAAGTACTTGACCGCATTAATAATGGCGACGAGCACGCGAAATTGATTCTCGACGCAATGTGCTACACTGTCGGTAAGCAGATCGGCGCTATGGCTGCCGTTCTCGAAGGCAAGGCCGAGGTGATTATCCTCACGGGCGGTATCGCTTATAGCGAGTACGTTTGCAACTACATCACCAAGATGTGTTCGTTCATCGCTCCCGTAGTGGTCGAGGCTGGCGAGAATGAATTGGGTGCATTGGCTTACAACGCAGTAGCCGCTCTCGATGGAGAGATTGTTCCGATGAAATACGAGTAAGAAAATTCACAATTATTTAGTGAATTTTCTGCAATAAAAAATGTCGCGTTCAAAATTTGAGCGCGACATTTTTTATTTACAACTTATAGTCTATTTCTCAAAGCGGCGGATCGCCTCATAGACTGCCTCTTGGCATTTGGTGCGGGTGCTCTCACGACCCAAAGCGTCGATCGAACGGTTGGGATAGACGCGGTTGGTCAAGAAGATATAGATCACGTCCTCAGCGGGATCAACCCAGAACATCGTTCCCGTAAAACCATAGTGTCCAAAACTCTTCTGCGTTGCCGACGGTGCGGGATAAGCGTCATCGAACGACAACTCGGGCGAGTTACTGAAAATCGGACGGTCGAAACCCAAACCGCGACGGTTGCGATTCTCAGGATACTGGCACGAAGTCCACTCCTCGATCGTCTTGCGTTTCAAGTAACGCTTGCCACCGTAGGTGCCGCCATTGAGCAACATTTGGAGCACCTTAGCCATACTCTCGGTATTGGCAAAGACTCCTGCGTTACCCGACACACCGCCCAACATCGCAGCCGACTCATCGTGTACGTAACCGTGAACAAGGTCGTTACGATAGACGGTATCAACCTCCGTAGGCAGAATCTTATCTTTCGGATATTTGTGAGCAGGGTTGAGCATAATTGCGTCGGCACCCAGCGGTTCGTAATAGGTATCACGCAAGAACTCCTCGAAGCCCTTGCCCGTCAGCGACTCAACCACGTAGGGATAGCACAAGAATGACATACACGAGTAGCGGAACTTCTTAGGACCAAGCGGCGTATCAGCCACAGCACGATAGACGATCTCGCGCATATCCTTGCGAGCCCACATATTCTTATAGACCTCGATCGGGTACTCCTCGCTCGGAGTGTAGCTGAACAACCCCTCGCGCAGACGACCCTGCTCGTCGTGCATAATGCGATAGACATTGACCGAAGGCACCAAACCGCCCTGATGAGCTAAGAATTCACGCAAGGTTACGTCCTCCTTATTGCTACCCACGAAGTAGGGGAACGACT
>JAZOMS010000100.1:0-4072 GCA_045654145.1 Alistipes sp.
CATCGAGGACGGAGTGATCCGTGGTGGCGCAGGCAGTGCAGTCGAGAATTGGCTCACGGAACACGGACACATCAAGCGAGTG
This sequence comes from Alistipes sp., assembly GCA_045654145.1. Classification (GTDB taxonomy): domain Bacteria; phylum Bacteroidota; class Bacteroidia; order Bacteroidales; family Rikenellaceae; genus Alistipes. The sequence goes on from JAZOMS010000100.1 coordinate 83, forward strand.
AAGCGTCTTGGTATCCCCGATCAATTCATCGAGCACGGTACTCCCGCCCAACTCTACGCCCTATGTGGCTACGACGCAGAGGGGGTCTATCAAACGATCATAGAGATGATGAAATAGCCCCAAAAAAGGCGTTGCACCTTTCGGAGCAACGCCTTTTTCATTTATCCTGCCACCGAACACTCGATGCCCAACGCCTCGACCCGTTCGGCTATACGTCGCAACTCCTCGACTGACACTTTCTCGAGAGTTTCGAGTGGCGTATCGCGGTCGATCGTATAGACCATAACTCGCTGAGGTCTAATACGCTCGACGATTTTCAACCACGCTTCAACCTCACGCTCGGTTGTATTGTCAACGTCGCACTCCCCTACCCTGCCTCGCAGGAACATCGTCTGCAAGATCATTCGACCCTCAAATCGCTCCATCTCGCGCACAGTACGCTCGACCGTATAGTCCGCCTGCTGGGGCGTGTTCATCAACTGCACGGTCGTGTCGAATGCCGAGTCGAGTTTCAGAATATTGTTATCAACATGCTCCAATGCTCTTCGCACCGACTCACGCCCGATCATCGTCGCATTGCTCAACACCGACACACGTGCCGAGGGGCAAAGCTCATCACGCAAGGCGATTGTATCGTCGATAATAGCCTCAAACTCAGGATGCATCGTCGGCTCGCCATTGCCTGCAAAGGTGATCACATCGGGCAGCGTACCTTCGGCTGCCATCTGGCGAAGTTGCATCGCCAACATCTCGCGCACCGTTGTGCGGTCGTTGAATCGGCGCGAGCCACAATGGTCGCCATTCCATCCGCACTCGCAATAGACGCAGTCGAAATTGCACAATTTAGCCTCCGTAGGCAGCAGATTGACGCCCAGCGAGAGCCCCAATCGGCGCGAGCGAATCGGGCCAAAAATTACCTCCGAAAAGAGTGAAGTTGCCATATCGTTATCTCAATTTATACTTATTAAAATGGGGCGTTACACGCACTACAAACCACACCAACGCCAGCACAACCAACATAGCTCCCACCGCATAGCACAGCGCAAAACTGCGCTCCGAGAGCCACCCTCCGAGCAACATTCCGCAACCAATACCCACGTCCCAGCCCGTCAGATAGGTTGCATTGGCCGTCGCACGGCGCGAATTAGGTGCAAGGTTGATAAACAGCGTGTTATATGCCGGGAACATCGTTCCGTAGCCGTAACCGATCATCAGCGCCGTAGCAAAATAGAGCACATATCCTGCCGTCAGGTTCCACCCCGCAACGGTCGACAGCACCGCCTCGCCCAGCACACCGACGAGCGCAACAACAATGCCCGCACGAATCGTCTGCGTAACCAATCCTCGATCGACACGCTTGCCCGAATTAAGGCGCGACGACACCAATCCGAGTGCCATCACCGTGAAGAACAGACCCGAACTCGACGTAATGCCCGAACGCTCGGCATAAAGTGCCACATACGACGAGGTCATTCCGTACGGAATCGCCAACATAAAGAATGCTATGCAGGCAGGGATACCCTCCACCAAGAAGAATCTATCGATCGACACCGCTCGATTGGGTTGTGGCACAGGAGCTTTACGTGGCGCACATACCGCCGATCCAAACATCAATCCCAAACCGCCCGAGACGATCGAACTCCAAAACAGCAGATCGTAATTGCCCGACGAGATAATGAATAGACCCGCCATCGGGCCGAAAGCCATCGCCATATTGCCCATCACACCATAGTAACCCAGCCCTTCGCCTCGACGCGACGAGGGCATAATATCGATCACGAGCGTATTACCCGTGGTGGTGAGCGCACCGAACGCAAATCCGTGGAATATACGCAGCGTGATGAAGATAGCCAGCGTGGAGGCAATGGTCAGATAGCCGAAGAACGACGCCACAAAGAGCGCATAGGCGATCATATAGACCCTCTTTCGAGGAAAGGTGTCGGCAATAAATCCCGAAAACGGGCGCACACACAACACCGCAATCGTGTAACACGACAGCACCACCCCGACCATCGACTGCCCAATTCCAAACGTATCGCGCAGGTAGAAGGGTAAGGTTGGCACCAACAAGAAGAACGAAAACGACAACAGAAATGCCGCTGCACATATAAATATGTAGTCGCGCGTCCAGAGTCGATCCTTTGCGGGTGCGCCATTTTGAGGTTGTTGCATAGTCCAATCGTGATTTATCAACGACAAAGATAGGTAAATTTTGGCGTTTTACGCTATATATCTACGCAAACAATAAATCAATTCGCAGACCTTCGGGCACGAGCCTGCCCCGCAATCATCATTTGACTACACTCGCCAACTCCGCATAGAAGTCCGAGCCTTCGCCAACAAATATCTTATGAATCGTGCCCTCGGGCGTTATGATGATCTTGGTCGGAAAGCCCTCAATCGCATATCGCACACTCACATTCTCGGTGGGCTCCACATCGTTCGAGTTGAACAACTGCACCCAAGGCATCTGATACTTATCTAATGCCGCAAGCCACGCCTCCATCGTGTCGTTACAAGCGATACCAATAAACTCGCATTTATCCTTAACCTCGTCATACGCCTGCAACATCTTCGGGATACCATTTATGCAATATCCACACCAACTTCCCCAGAAATCCAACACGACCCATCGCCCGCGAAATGACGAGAGCTCAACCGCACGACCATCTTTGTCGTTGAGCGAGAATAGCGGAGCCTCTGCACCCTCCTTCACGTTCGCCTTCGCTTGTGTCGTCGCCACCTGCATATCGGCTGCCAACTTCCGTTGCTTGACGATAGGAGCCAACTCCGAGCACTCAATCATCGGCAACAAACAATCATAATACTCCTCGAAAACATCTGCCGAAACCTCCGCCATCAACACATATATAGCCGCCGGACTCTCCAAATTACTCTTCAACCACTCCGCAGCCATTGCGCGACGCTTGTCATACAGCGGGCGTATGATCTCCCAATTCTCCACTACCCCACGATCCATACGGTCAATTTCGAGTGCTACGGGCAATACATATCGATCAAAGTCCGCAACTCCCTCGGCATAGTCGCTACCCTTCGCCTCATACTCAAACTGCTCTGCGGTGCGCCAAACTTTATACTTGATACGATCCTTTGGCTGAGTCAAAACCTCGATTGCCCGACGTGAAAAATTGGGGCTATTATCGTCGGTCTCCTTGAACGAGAAATTCCAATACATCGACTCATCAGCAGCAGGGATCAGCAACTGATTATCCTTGATAAGAAGTGTATCAATCTTTAATTCTGAGTCCGACAAGGCATTTACATAATCCTTGATCGGAACACTGAAAAGGATCACCGTATCGTTCTCAAAACCCTCAAACGAGATCTCGATTTGCGCCTTGGAACACGACGCCAACCCAAAAATCAATGCAATGCAACAAATTCTAACAGCATTCTTCATAAGTATTAACTTTTTTTCGGTTAGTTCTTCTCATATCGTACAAATGTAGAAAAAAAAATCGACTCTACGGCGTTATTCAACCAAAATTTATCAATAGAGTGGGGACTAAAAGCGGGAGGAGGGGTCTTTCAGGTAGGGATATTTGCGCAGACGAACGTGTTTTTTCGCAGGGCATTTGGAACAAAAAGTGCCAAAATGGGGGATTCGGAGGGCGTTTTTCGAAAAAAATCGCATTTTTTTGTATTTTTTTTGCAAAAAGTTTTGGAGATTCGAAAAAAGCTACTACCTTTGCACTCGCAAAACCGATAGAGGTGAGCAGTTCTAAAACACAATGCGGAAATAGCTCAGTTGGTAGAGCACAACCTTGCCAAGGTTGGGGTCGCGAGTTCGAGTCTCGTTTTCCGCTCAAAATCAAGTCTCAGAGTTTTCTGAGACTTTTTGTTTTTGTACATTTAGGCGTAAAAAACCGCTCCCCACACACCTGTGGCTAATCACCGCAGAATATACACCGGCGTATCGCTGTACTTGTCGAGGGTGAAATGCAGGGTGCTGAGTGAGCTGGTGTTGTC
>JAZOMS010000101.1:0-8521 GCA_045654145.1 Alistipes sp.
AGTAGCGCATCACCGAGTCGGGTACTGCACCACCCCAAACCTCCATTGCATAGAAGTTAGCGTCTTTGTAGAAAGGAAGTACGCGATCTACCTGCTCCTGTTTGAGGCGGGTAGCGAAAGCTGACTGCTGGCCATCACGCAACGTCAGATCTCTGATTTTAAGTTTCTTTGCCATAGCAAAATTTAGTTTACGTTATATCGTTAGTTATTTAGGATTTACGAAGTCATTAACAAATATAAAACTATTTTCGCAATTAATCAAAGAAACTCCACAAAAAAACTGTTTTTTGTTCGTTTTTGCGTTTTTTGTCGTTTGCCGTATCAAAATTTATCGAAATTATTACTACTTTTGGCACAAAACAAATCAATAAATCGTTTTTCAATTATGAGTTTCATCAAAGAGTTCAAGAGCTTTGCTCTGAAAGGTAATGTAATGGATATGGCTGTCGGTGTGATCATCGGTGGTGCATTTGGCAAGATCGTAACTTCGGTCGTTAATGACGTACTGATGCCCCCTATCGGTATGCTGCTTGGTGGCACTGACTTTTCGCAGTTGTCGATTACGTTGAACCAGAAGGCTGTCGAGGCTGCCGCTGCGGCTGGCGAAACCGTTGAGCCCGTAATGTGGAAGTATGGCGCATTCATTCAGACCTGCGTTGATTTCCTGATTTTGGCATTCTGCGTATTCCTGCTCGTTAAGGGTATCAACGCGCTGACCAAAAAGAAGGAAGAGGCTCCCGCAGCACCCGCACCTGCTCCCGAACCGTCGAAGGAGGAGATTCTGCTGACCGAGATCCGCGACCTCTTGAAGGAGAAGAAGTAATCACTCTTTCCTACAAAGTTAAAGGCAACCTTTTCACGGGTTGCCTTTTTGTTTCAAATCGAATAGCAATTTCAACGAAATCGACACATCATCGTCGGCTCGTCCTACAAGCGACCGCTCCCACCCACAATGATGCGCATCCTATTGCTCATCTTCATACTTATCCAACGCCTCACGCATTAGCTGGCGACCGATCTCGGAGATCTCCTTTGCTTTGGCATAATCAGCAATCTCACCGTAGGCGTCGAAGGGCATCTTCACCACAATATCGGGGCGGTGCAGAGCGATCGACAACTCAGACTGACGATGATTCATCAAACTAAACGAACGGTCGAGCAGGTCATAGTAGGTATCGCCATAATCGAGCGCCGTCGATTCATCGTACTCCTCCTCATAATTAATCAGATCCTTGATAAGCGCAACACTGCGGCTACCCGCATATTTCAGTCGCTCGATCAGCCCCATATCGTGGCGGTTGGCGACACTCTCGAACACTCCGCGCATTTCGGCTCGCTTGCTCTGCTCGAAAGCGGTATCAGCTACCAATGCAGCATTTTCGCGTGCAAGAATCGAACGAATCTCTGCAACATCAACATCATTCACATCGAATGCCACCAAAATATCGCCCTCAGTTCGCACCACACGATCCAACGGCAAGCAGTTAGCTATACAACCATCGACCAACGTCGTCAACCCATACTTCACAGGGCGAAACAGCGATGGAATCGAGATCGACGCACGTATTGCCGCAAACAACTTTCCGTGATCGAAAACGACCTCCTCGCCCGTATAGAGATCAGTTGCAACTGCTCGAAACGGAATCGGTAGCGACTCGATATCGACATCGGGCACAATTCCCATCATCGCCTCGATAATACGCTCACCTTTAACCAGATGGTTCTTGCCAATCGAAAGATCCATCAGCGTAAAGACCTTCCACGCATCGAGCCCAAAGAGCCACTCCTTAAACTCATCGAGTTTACCAGCCGCATAGATGCCACCCACAAGCGAGCCAATCGACGTACCCGCCACCGAACCAATCTTATAGCCGCGCGAAGTCAACTCCTCGATAGCTCCGATATAGGCAAATCCGCGCGGACCGCCACTCGACAATGCCAATGAAACCGTCTTGTTCATATCCTATAACAATTTTAATATCTCCTCAGCCCGATCGACCAAATAGGTTGCACCAGCCTCAGCAAGCTCCTCGCGTGAACGGAAACCCCACGTAACGCCTACCGAACGCACTCCGACTGCCAGAGCCGTTCGCATATCGACGCCCGAATCACCCACATAGAGCACCTCATCGCGCGACACACCTGCCTCCGTTATAATTTGCTCGACCACCGTCGGATCGGGCTTGATGGGCACTCCCACTCGCTGCCCATAGACCGACGCAAATCGATCACAACCAAAGAAGTGGTCAATCAATGCAACCGTACCTTTATGAAACTTATTCGACGCAACTGCCAATTTTACACCCAACTCTTCGAGTCGATTAAGCAATCCGAGCACACCGTCATAAGGGCGAGTATGCTCGGCAATATGCACACTATAATACTCAACAAACGACAACTTCACTCGCTCGACATACTCCGCTTCACGACACTCCGCAGGCAGCGCACGCTCTAACAACTTAGCAATGCCATTACCGACAAACATCGGATAGGCATCGGTCGGATGCGTCGGGTGGCCAAACTGAGCCAATATATGGTTGCACGAAACCGCCAAGTCGCCAATCGTATCAAGCAACGTGCCGTCAAGATCGAATATTACAAGTTTTGTTCTGTTCATTGAGTTTGCTTTTCCACACTACAAAGTAACGATTTTTTCGGCAGAAAACCTAACCCCTCACCCACTCTTTCTTCGTGGTACGGGAATTGCTCGACAATTTCTCACACAAAACATTCTAACTATGGCTAACAACTTTCGAACGCAATACTCATTGCTGCTACGCATCGCAAGCATCGCCTCGATGCTTGCAGGTTTAGCAATCATCGTTTCGCTGTCATACGACATCCTGTACAACCACCTATTTGCAATCACGCCAGCCTACCTCGAAGTGCAGCTGATCGCCTGCCTAGTACTGATGATGGACTTTGCCCTGCATTGGTTCGCTGCGCATAATCGATCGCGCTATTTTTGGCACAACATCGTGTTTCTGCTGGTATCGATCCCATTTCTCAACATAGTTCAGTGGAGCGGCATAGAGCTGTCGCGCGAATGGTATTTCGCATTGAAAATGGCACCGCTGATTCGTGCTTTCGCGGCGGTAATTATCGTAGTTGCGTGGCTGGTCAACGGACGCATCAAGATGCTATTTGCAGGCTATCTGTTTGCAGTTGTGGCATTTACCTATTTAGCCGCATTGATCTTCTACTGCTATGAATTCGGAATCAATCCGAAAGTGGATAGTTTTGGCAACTCATTGTGGTGGGCTTGGATGGGTGTTACAACAGTCGGGGCAGCGATCTTTCCCGTAACAACGATAGGAAAGATTTTGGCAGTTATGCTCCCTTCGCTCGGAATGATGATGTTTCCGATCTTCACGATCTACGTTACGAACCTAATCACTCAAAACAAAAATTAGGAGCAGGTTAATCAACCTACTCCTAACTCGTAGCGAGAGAGAGACTTGAACTCTCGACCTCATGATTATGAATCATGCGCTCTAACCAGCTGAGCTATCTCGCCATCTGCCTCAAAAGCGGTGCAAAGATACGACAAATTTCTTTCACTGCAAATTTTTGCACCACTTTTTTTACAAAAAGTTTCAAAAAGATCATCTTTGGTAATTTTTATTTCGATCAATATTAGTTTTTCGACGGGTTTGACTACATTTGTCCCTTAATCTATAAACTTTTGGTACAGATGGCACTCTACATACCCACACCTTACAACAATCCCCTGCCTGATTTCGAAAGCACCGAAAAGGCGATCAAGCAGGTCAAAGATATGTTCCAGAACAACCTCTCGGCTCAGCTCGCACTACTGCGAGTTACAGCTCCAATAGCTGTGATGAAACACACGGGTCTGAACGACGACCTAAATGGCGTGGAGCGTGCCGTAACCTTCCCGATCAAGAGTTTAGGCGACGCAACGGCCGAAGTCGTACATTCGTTAGCAAAGTGGAAACGTCTGAAATTGGCGCAGATGCGCACCCCTGTGGGTCGAGGCATCTACACCGATATGAACGCCTTACGACCCGAAGAGGAGATCGACAACATTCATTCGATCTATGTCGATCAGTGGGATTGGGAGCAGGTCATTGCACCCGAACAGCGCACCGTGACTTTTCTGAAACAGACCGTGCGACGAATCTACGAATCGATCAAAGTAACCGAGAACAAACTTTATGTCGAATTTCCGCAAATTCGTCCGCAACTACCTGAGCAAATTCACTTTATCCACTCCGAAGAGCTGTTGCAGATGTACCCTACGCTCACACCCAAAGAGCGAGAGAACGAAATCACACGCCAATATGGGGCTGTATTTATCATAGGTATCGGCGGAAACCTTTCTAATGGCGAGCCACACGATGGACGTGCAGCCGATTATGACGATTGGAGCACGCAAAACGAGGAAGGATACTACGGATTGAATGGTGATATACTGCTTTGGAATCCTGTGTTAGGCGCAGCTTTCGAGGTATCGAGTATGGGTATTCGTGTTGATAGCCAAGCTCTTAAGCATCAACTTGCAGTGCGAAACGAGGAGCGCAAAGCGCAGATGATGTTTCACCAAAAGTTGCTTGCAGGCGAACTGCCACTGACCGTCGGAGGCGGTATCGGGCAGTCGCGTCTATGTATGTACCTGCTACGCAAGGCTCATATTGGCGAGATTCAGAGCTCAATTTGGGATGAGCAGATGCGTGCCGACTGCGAGCGTGCTGGCATACACCTTATGTAAAAACAGTTAGAGCAACATCTCGCGCAGGCGGTTGCACGACTCCTCACGAGGCTCAGTGAAGTGGAAGGTCGAGATGCCAAACTGCTCAGCCGCACGCAAATTTGCCTCACGGTCGTCAATAAATAGCGTTTCGGTGGGATTGAGTGCGTAGCGATCAATCAGTCGTCGATAAATTTCAGCTTCGGGCTTCACGGTCAGCTCCTCGCACGAAACAACGTCGCCCTCGAACTGACGATAGACATCAAAACGACGAATATGTTCGATAAAATCTGATGACATATTGCTCAGTACGAGCAGACGATACCCTCGCTCTTTGAGTTCGTGGATCAGCTGCTCGGTGCAGAGAATAGGAGCCTGAATATCGATTGCTGTCGCCATAGCCTCGTGGCAACGCTCCACCGAACATCCTTTAATGTCAGCCATTATCTGCTCCACCTCGGTACGGCTTTTCGTTCCACGATCATACTCAACCCAAAATTCAGGCATAGGCGTAACGCAAACAAATGCAAAGAAATCGGCAAACTCACGGCTCACCTTATGCCGATCACGGGCAACCACCACTCCGCCCAAATCGAATACAATATTTTTAAAGGTTTTCATCACTGCAAAGATAGCCTTTTTTCCACATTTTGCAGCAATTTCGAGCAAATTATACGTTCGCTTTCTAATTTTTTAGAAAATTATTTGGTTTTCTAATTTTTTAGTAATACATTTGTGTTATCAAAGTTTGATTTAACCGGTTAAAACAATAATTCACTATGTCTGAAAACAACAAAAAGATCTCCCTTACACGAGGCGAAGAGGAGGTTATGCAGGCTCTATGGGAGCTTGGCGAGGGGTACATTGCCGACATCATTAGTCGAATGCCTGACCCCAAACCAAAATACACGACCGCCTCGACATTCCTCAAAATTTTGGAACAGAAGGGCGCAGTAACTCGCACACGTATGGGAAAACTCTACATCTACACCCCACTACTCTCGCGCGAGGATTATGCCCATAGCCTGATGGGATCAATGCTCGGCAACTATTTTGGGGGATCGTTAGCTCAGATGGTTTCGTTCTTCTCTCGCAAGGAGAATATCTCGGCAAGCGAAATGGACGAGATCATAGAAACAATGCAACATATTCATAGATAACAAAATACACTACGTATAACTATGAAAGCTATTCTCATATACATCCTCGAAACTTTGGCGTGCGGAGCTGTTTTACATCTGCTCTATCACACCACGATAGAGAGTCGCGTTCGCTTTGTCGGTTGCCGTGCTTATCTGCTGATGGCATCTGCGCTATCGGCGGTCATTCCAGCACTCGATATCCGTCTGTGGCGCGACCAGATCATCTATATCGAGGCAACGACTATCAACACTACGGCAGTTACTACCACCTCCGAGCAGTTGACAAATGATGTATGGGTAATAGTTTTCATAGCCATATACGCTATTGGTGTAGCAGCTATTGCTCAGAGTGTCATAAGACAAATTGTGAAAATAGCACGACTTGGGCAGGCTACGGTCGAAGAAGGTCAGCGCATTGTCCGCACCAATAAAATCGACACCCCATTCTCATTCCTACGCACAATCTACCTACCAACGTTGCTCGCTGAGGAGCAGACGGAGATTGTTATGCAACACGAACGCGCCCACATCAGCCACCACCACTCCATAGAACGCTTTGCGATGGAGGTGATGAAGGCTGCGATGTGGTTTAACCCCTTCGTGTGGTTATTCTCGCGCTTACTTACTGAGGCTCACGAATTTGAGGCTGATCGCGAGGTCATCGATTCGGGTTTTGACAATAGGCTTTACGCAACTTCAATATTCACGCAGGCATTTGGTTTTAGTCCGGACATTGCCAACGGTCTGCAAAGTTCATTAACCAAAAAACGATTCAAAATGATGACAAAATCAACTCCGAGCACCCGCTCATTACTACGCTTGGCAGCAGCTCTGCCCGTAGTTGCCACATTGGCAATATTGTTCAGCGTTCGCGCACAAGCAACTGTCTATCTACCAGTCGAAAAGCAATCTCCCGAATCGGCAACTGATTTTACCGAAGTACGGACGTATAGTGCTGAGCCGGTTCTCTCGGCAGCTGATTCTACCAAATTACGGGAGTATAGAGCTGAGCCGGCTGTCCCCTTTATGCTGGTCGAGGACAAAACGACAAAAGAGGAGGAGGCCATTCCATTCCTTTTGGTCGACGATAAAGACAAGAAGGACGACGAGGCTATCCCATTCCTTTTGGTCGATGATAAAGACAAGAAGGACGACGAGGCTATCCCATTTCTCTTGGTCGATGACGAGAAGAAGAAGGAACTCCAATATAAAGATATCGCATTCGTCAGAGCCGACAAGATGCCGACATTCGACGGGCGTGGCAACATCAATGATTTTATTAATTGGTGCAGCACACAACTCAACTACAACAATGGCACGGCAGGTATGCGTGTTGTAATGCACTTTGTAGTCGAAACCGACGGCACTATCAAGGAGGTCAACGCTCTGCAAGGCGACGCGAAGTCGTGTGCCGAAGTTGAGCGTGTTATTCGTCTTTCGTCGGGTCGCTGGTCAGCCGGTGTGCAACGCGGCGAGAAGGTACGAGTCGCATACACCATTCCTATTGCGTTCAGCAAGTAGTAAGTTATACATTATTAATATAAAGCAGGTTGTTCGCATTTTCGCAACGGGCGACCTGCTTGCATTATGACCATTAGTCGCGATTATCAATCGAAGAGATCGCCCCGATATACGTGGCACGCGGTTTGTACTCGCTAAGGGCAATTCAGTCAAAAAAACTTTTTGCTTATGATCAAAAAATTACTTCTCTGTATTTCGCTCGTTGCGATCTTCTGCTCGTGCAACAAACAACGTGAATGGAATCGCGAGCAACGCCATCAAATGCGTCAAGATCTGCGAACATATCGTGATATGGTCTATCTGACCGATCTGAACGATGTCGAGTGGGAACTCTTTGCTGACGATGTAGCGGTAGCCCTCGAAAACGACTATCCGGTCTATGCCACATTCATTGAGATGCCCTCGGTCGATGACACCGTGACGATGGTCGTGGTCGAAACCGTCGTTACGCAACTCGAAGCCGACGCTCACAATATGCGCCACCTGTTCCCATATCGACAGCTCGTAGCTGAGGGTATTCTACCTGACGGAATGACTCATCAGCAGATCAAATCATACTACACCTGTCTGGCAAAGAAGGTCGATAACTACTACAACTCGGTTGAGCAATTCTTCGGCACTCTCCTCGCGGGTAACATCGACTCGACACAACTCGGCACATTTCAGCGTCAGTGCGCTGCCGACTTCGAGGGCGTGGTAGTCACCGAGATTGACATCGTCGAAACAAACTGACATACTTCCATACCCCTCTTCTTAGGATCGCGATCCGACGAAAATAGGTGTGCTCGCTTTTTTTGCGGACACACCTATTTCTACTAATATAATGTTCGACTATTTCGACAGCACTCCGTAGCGCGATCGAGGACGTGGACTACGTTGTAGATCACCTCGCAAGAACCGCTCTGACACTACTACCTGCACCGCTCGATGCCGAATCGTGTATTCGACAGGCGTAGTCCCCAACTGCTCACCATCAACCTCAATTGGCACTTCGGGCGATGACTCGATACGGATCTTCGACCCACGATAGAAATGCACCTGAGGCAGCGAGTAGATACCTCCATTGAACAAGCATTTCAGAGCTTTGGGCACTTGCCACCACTTGATTTTGGAGATAACTGTCAAGTCAAACAGCCCATCATCGGCC
>JAZOMS010000102.1:0-5299 GCA_045654145.1 Alistipes sp.
AGGATTTCTTTGACTATGAGGCCAAATACACAAGTGGTATGTCGGACGAGATTACACCTGCACCAATCGACGAAGAGTCGGCCGAGAAGATTCGCCGTATGGCTGTCGAGGCCTACCGTCTGTGCCGTTGCAGTGGAGTAGTGCGCATCGACTTTATCCTAACTGAGGAGGGTACGCCTTATATGATCGAGATCAACACGATCCCTGGCATGAGCGCTGCAAGTATCGTCCCCAAGCAGGCCGCAACGATGGGTATGTCGCTGGGCGAAATGTTCGATTTGGTAATTGAAGATTCACTGAAATAATGATTGAGATTGATGATAAGATTGTAAGCCTCGACCTATTGCGCGAGTGCTTTGTGTGCGACCTGAGTAAGTGTCGTGGCATCTGTTGCGTCGAAGGCAATGCGGGCGCACCGCTCGAAATCGACGAGGTCGACACGCTCGAAGAGGAGTACGAGAACTACAAGCCTTATATGAAACCCGAAGGCATCGAGGCAATTGAGCAGCAGGGATTTATGGTTGTCGATGACGATGGCGACTACTGCACGCCACTGATCAACGATGCTGAGTGCGCTTACTCGTTCGAAGAGAATGGCGTTACGTTCTGTGCCATCGAGCGAGCCTACCGCGAGGGTAAATGCTCATTCTACAAACCCATTTCGTGCCATCTATACCCAATCCGATTGATCAACTTCTCGAACGGCAGCGTCGGCCTAAATTATCACCGTTGGTCGGTATGCCGCGATGCGGTGGAGTGCGGACGCAAATTGGGAGTTCCCGCCTACAAAGCACTACGCGAGCCGATCATTCGACGCTTTGGCGAGGAGTTTTACAAGGCTTTGGAGGCTGCCGAAGAGTACATCAAAGAGAATGAGAAATCAGAATAATTTAATTATCTTTGCCCGACTAAAAAAATACGATTAACGTGAAAATTACCAAACTTATTCTTCCCATAGCCCTTGCGCTCGCTACAACGGCCACAGCGCAGGATGTCAACAAACTCAAAGAGTTGCTCCAACAAGCCCAAAGCGAGGTTGAGCTACTCGAAGCAATGCCAAAAGCTAAGGCTCAGCCTGTTACAGCTGTAAGCAACGGCAATGGCACCATAGCCCTCGATACTCTCCCAACCGAAAATGACGCAGTGAAGGTTGTATTGTTTAACGACAATTCGTGGCGATATATTCGTATTCGCTCGGCTGAGGATTGGAAAGTCGACACCTATGCTAAACATTGGGACACGATTAAACTCTTCCCATATGAGGATGTAAAGTTGGCTGATCTACCCGAATCGGTCGTGATCGAATTGGTCGATTCGCTCAAAGGCTACCACTATCCGATCAAGGGCACCGTTCGTTCGAAGTTTGGTCCTCGCGGTCGCCGTCGCCATCGTGGTGTCGATATTCCGCTCAAAACGGGCGATCCAATCTATGCTACTTTCAGCGGCAAAGTGCGCATATCTACCTATAACAAAGGTGGTTACGGCAATTTAGTTATAATCCGCCACGACAATGGTCTTGAAACGTGGCACGGCCACCTCGATCAGCGTTTCGTAAAGCCTAACGACACGGTTTATGCCGGTCAGATCATCGGTTTGGGAGGCGATACAGGTCGTAGCACGGGTCCTCACCTGCACTATGAGATGCGTTACTTTGGTCAGACGTTCGACCCTGAGCGTTTGGTCAATTTCGAGAATGGCAACCTGCGTCGCGAAACATTCCTCTTGAAAAAGGACTATTTTGATATTCACTCGCGCGCGGGCATTCAGGACTTCGAGGACGAGATCTTAGGCGACGAGGAGATTGCCGAGCAGAAGAAAAAGGAGGAGGCCGCAAAGCAGGTCTACCACAAGATTCGCTCGGGCGACACGCTGGGCGGTTTGGCTGTAAAATATGGCACAACGGTTGGTGCTATCTGCCGCCTGAACAACATCTCAACCAAAACCACACTGCGCATTGGTCGCTCGCTGCGTGTGAGATAAACACCTTATTAATTGCAAAATAAAACTCCCTCGATCTCTTCGGTCGAGGGAGTTTTATTTTGATCATTCTTCTATTTCGAGTAATCGCGCGCGCCGAAGATTGTTGAGCCGATGCGGACCATTGTCGAGCCGGCTGCAATAGCCGTAGGGTAGTCGTCAGACATTCCCATCGAAAGAGTGTCAAACTGCTCGCCGAAATGGGGCGCGAATTCCTCCTTATAAGCATTAAGTTGCGCAAAATCAGCCGCAATGCGAGCCTCATCGTCGGTATTGGTCGCAATGCCCATCACACCGCGCACACGCACATTCGGCAGTCGCTCGAACAGTCCCGACGCAACCGCCGCACGAAGATCCTCAATCGCCCAGCCGGACTTGCTCGCCTCCTCAGCAACGTGAATTTCGAGCAGCACATCGATCGTGCGGTCGCACTTGGCCGCCTGCACCTGAATAGCCTCGGCAAGTCGCTCGCTATCAACCGAATGGATCATCGTAATAAACGGAGCTATATACTTGATTTTATTGGTTTGCAGATGACCGATCATATGCCACTCGATGTCGCGTGGCAGAGCTTCGTACTTGGCACGAAGTTCTTGCGGACGACTCTCACCAAAGACGCGCTGACCCGCCTCGTAAGCCTCTGCGATCGCCTCGATGGGGTGGGTTTTCGACACAGCTACGAGCGTTACCCCCTCAGGCAACGTCGCACGCACACGCTCCAATTGACTTTTTACTGACATTGCGAAAAATCGTTAGTTTCGATGCGTAAAGTTAGTCAAAATTCGTTAAATCCCGAAATTTTTGTATATTTGTAGTTAAACTACAATATTCGAAGAATTATGACACGACTTAAATCGCTACTTACAGCAGTTGCATTGCTCGCCTCGGGCGTGGCTCTCGCCTGCACAAATCTTATCGTCACGCGCGGTGCGTCGACCGATGGTTCGATCATCGTCAGCTATGCGGCCGACTCGCACCAGCTCTATGGCGCACTCTACAAGTACAACGCACCCAAAAAGGGCTATCCCAAAGGCTCGTATATGCCCGTATATGATTGGGACAGCGGTCGTTATATGGGGCAGATCAAGCAAGCCGAGCGCACCTATTCGACCGTTGGTAATATGAACGAGCATTCGCTCATCATCACCGAAACAACTTTTGGTGGTCGCCACGAATTGGAGGATCCGACGGGCATTATGGACTACGGGTCGTTGATCTATATCACTCTGCAACGAGCTAAAACAGCACGTGAGGCAATCGACGTAATCGTTTCACTCACTGAGGAGTACGGTTACGCATCGAGCGGCGAGTCGTTCACCATTGCCGACGCTAACGAGGTGTGGATTATGGAGCTGATCGGCAAGGGCTGCAAGCTCAACGAGCGTGGCGACAATATCAACAAAGGTATCGTCTATGTAGCTCGCCGTGTGCCCGACGGTTATGTCAGCGCACACGCCAACCACTCGCGTATCTCGACCTTCCCGAAAAATGATCCCGAGAATTGCGTCTATGCGGACGACGTAATTTCGTTCGCTCGCGAAGCGGGCATCTATGAGGGTTCGGACGAGGATTTCAGCTTCTGCGACACCTACGCACCTGCTGATTTCTCGGCATTGCGCGGTTGCGAGGCTCGCGTTTGGAGCTTCTTCCGTATGGTTGCTGACGGTATGGATCAGTACCTCGACTACGCAATGGGTCACAACCCCAAAAACCGTATGCCTCTGTGGGTTAAACCTCGCGCGAAGGTTTCGGCAAAGGTGGTTTTCGACGCTATGCGCGACCATTATGAGGGTACCCCGATGGATATGACCAAAGATGTTGGCGCGGGTGGCAATGGTCTGCCGTATCGTTGGCGTCCGATGAGTTGGGAGGTTGATGGCGTTGAATACACCAACGAACGCGCAATCGCAACTCAGCAGACGGGCTTTTGGCTTGTGGCTCAGGCTCGTAATTGGTTACCCAACCCGATTGGCGGCGTTCTGTGGTTTGGCGTTGATGACGCTTCGACATCGGCTCTGACACCGATCTACTGCTCGACAACAGAGGTTCCCGAGTGCTTTGCTGAGGGCAACGGCTCGATGATGGAGTATTCGCCTACGTCGGCATTCTGGCTCTTCAATCGCGTTTCGAACTTCGCCTACCTTCGTTATAATATGATTGGAGCAGAGGTGCGCGGTAAGGTGGACGATTGGGAGAACGCTCGTTTGGCTGAGTTGGCAGAGATCGACGCTCAGGCAGCTGCACTCTACAAGAAGAGCCCCAAAAAGGCACAGGAGTTCGTAACTCGCTATTCGGTCGAGAAGGCACAGAAGTTGTTTGCTGAGTGGTCAGCTTTGGATCAATATCTGCTCGTTAAATACATCGATGGTAACGTTAAGCGCCAGAACGAGGATGGCTCATTCAAGGATAACGGTCAGGGTCGCTCAATTCCCGAAATGCCAATGTTCCCAGGCTACGACGAGAAGTGGAAGCATGCAGTGGCTAAGGATGCTGGCGAAACGCTTAAAGTAATCAAGTAAAATACGCTATAAGACAATGAAATACGACATTATAGTTATCGGTAGCGGACCTGGTGGCTACGTGGCTGCCGTGCGTGCTGCACAAGCTGGTAAACGCACCGCAATCGTCGAGCGCGAGGCTTTGGGTGGCGTCTGCCTGAATTGGGGCTGCATACCCACAAAGGCGCTTTTGAAGAGCGCGTCGGTCTATCATTACATCAAGAATGCAGCCACCTACGGTATCGAAATCGAGGGCGAGGCAAAGGCCGACATCTCGAAGATCGTAGCTCGCAGTCGTGGGGTCGCAGAAACGATGAGCAAGGGTATCGACTTCCTGATGAAGAAGAACAAAATCGACGTTCTGCGTGGCCACGGCTCGATCGAGAGTAAAGGCGTAGTGGCGGTCGAGAATGAGGAGGGTCGCACACTCTATGAGGCAGATCACATCATATTGGCTACGGGTGCGCGTCCACGTCAAATGCCCTTTATCCCCGTCGATGGCGAAAAAATCATCACCTCGCGTGAGGCATTGGTTGTCAAGGAGTTGCCCGAATCTATCGTAGTGATCGGATCGGGTGCAATCGGCAGCGAGTTTGCCTTTCTGTTTGCGCAGTTGGGCGTGAAGGTTACCATTGTGGAGTATCTGCCCAACCTTATGCCGCTCGAAGACGAGGAGGTGTCGAAGACGATGGAGCGTGCTTTCCGCAAAATGCGAGCAACGGTCTATACAGGCACAACCGTAAAGGCTGCTCGCGTCAATGACGAGGGTCGTTGCGAGGCCGATAGCGAGGGTAAGAAGGGTGCTGAAACACTCGTTGCAGATA
>JAZOMS010000103.1:0-13829 GCA_045654145.1 Alistipes sp.
GAAAACGGCATCTCGGCCGACTACTACCACGGAGGATTAGGGCACGCCGAACGCTCAATGCGCCAAACGGCGTGGAGCGAGGGACGCACACGCATAATGGTGGCTACCAATGCTTTCGGTATGGGTATCGACAAGGCTGACGTTCGTTTTGTGATCCACTATGCGATGAGCGAATCGCTCGAAGAGTACTACCAAGAGGCAGGTCGTGCGGGGCGCGACGGAGGTCGAGCCTATGCCCTGCTACTTGTCAGCGCAAAGGATCAGGCTCGAATCAACCGCCGCATCGAGAGTGAGTTTCCGACACTCGACGTTGTCAAGCGATGCTACGAATCGGTCTGTAACTATCTGCAAATTCCCGTGGGCGATGGCGCAGGAGCAGCCTTTACCTTCAACATCCACGAATTTTGCAGCCGTTTCGGGATCTACAACGGTACGGCCATCAACGCCTTAAAGCTCCTGCAACAGAATGGTTACCTGACCCTGACTGAGGAGATGGAGAATCCCGCCCGAATCAATTTCTGCGTGAGTCGCGACGACCTCTACAAGCTGCGAGTCAAACGTACCGATGTCGATCTGCTACTACGCACTATACTAAGGCTTTACGATCGAGTCTTCACCGAATTTCGCCCCATCGACGAGGGCGAGATCGCTGCCGTGAGTGGCTTCACCGTTGAGCGTGTTCACGAGCTGATGAAACTCCTATGGCAGATGCGCGTGATACGCTACATACCCTCGAATCGCTCCCCGATGATCTACTTCGACGAGGAGCGACTGCCCATCTCGGATGTGCGAATCGCACCCGAAACCTACCAACATCGCAAGCAGATGTGCTTGGAGCGTTACGAGGCGATGTTGCGCTATGCTCACAACGAGGAGATGTGTCGCAGTGCGATGATCGAGGACTATTTTGGGGGTACGGGTGATAAGGATTGTGGGGTTTGCGACATCTGTCTGGCTCGCCGCAAACGATCGGTTCAACAGCCTCTTAGTCTCGAAGAGCAGATCCTAAAAATGGTCGCCGAAAATGAGTCGCTCACCCTGCGAGAGCTCACCTCGCATCTGCAAAAAGGGAGGACATCCCCCATCGAAACGATCAATCGACTATTGGATGAAGGTAAAATTTCGCTCGACAAAAGCGGAATTATCACTATAAATAGGTAACTTTGCAACCTAAACCGCAAGAAACAATGAGTATCGAACAGAAATTTGTCCCCACAATCACCAACGAGCAGACAGCAGCGTTGCCGGCTGTTCGTTTCGAGGGTGAGGTGCAGATTGTTGATACCGAGCAGAAACTCATCGAGGCGTGTGAATATCTCGCGCAGCACTCCGTCATTGGTTTCGATACCGAAACGCGCCCTTCGTTCAAGGCGGGTGTAACCAATCGAGTGGCGCTCATTCAGCTCTCAACATCAGAACGTTGTTACCTAATTCGACTATGTCGAATGAAGTTCAGCCGCGAGTTGCAACGTCTGCTCGAAAATCCTGCCATCAGGAAGGTCGGTGCCGATGTTGCGGGCGACATCCGATCTCTCAACCAGTTGCGCCATATACGTGCGGAGGGTTTTATCGACCTGCAAACGATTGCCTCGCAGTGGGGCATCGAGGAGAAGAGCCTGCGCAAACTGTCGGCCATCGTGCTGGGCAAACGAGTGTCTAAGGCCCAGCGATTGAGCAATTGGGAGGCCGCACAATTCACCGAGCAACAGATCAGCTATGCTGCCACCGATGCGTGGGTCTGCTTGGAGATTCTTGCGGCACTCGAATCGACCCCGAAGGTCAAACCTGCGCCCATCGAGGAGGTTGCAGTGAGCGTTAAAGCTGAGTCTAAGCCGACCGAGCCATCGGAGCCAAAAAAGGCAAATGAGTCCAAGGGCAAATCGCGTCGCCGCCCCTTCCACCGTCGCAAGCCTCGCCCCAAAAAACAAACTGAAACAAAAGAGTAACAAAGAGATATGTACGCACAAATTTTCTTACGCCGAGGCAAGGAGGAGTCGCTCCTGCGCCGCCACCCATGGATCTTCTCGGGCGCAATCGAATATATCCGTTCGGAGCGCGACCACATAACCGAGGGCGAGATCGTCGATGTTCATTCCAAAAGTGGCGATTTCATCGCACGTGGACACTACCAGATCGGATCGATCGCAGTTCGAGTACTCTCATTCGAGCAGGTCGAGATCGATCAGGCGTGGTGGAACGAACGCATAGCAACGGCTTACGACGTGCGCCGTTCGCTCGATCTGACTGATAATGAGCAGACTACCTGCTACCGACTAATCCACGGCGAGGGCGATTCGCTGCCTGGCTTGGTCGTCGATATCTACGGCTCGACGGCTGTTGTGCAGTGCCATAGCGTGGGTATGTACCGCTCTCGTGAGCAGATTGCCGAGGCTATTCGTGTGGTTTATGGCGATCGTATCGAGGCCATCTACGACAAGAGTGCGCAAACCGTACCCTTCAAGGCGGGTCTGAATGCTGTCGATTCGTACCTCTACGGTTCGTCGGCAACAGCTCAGCAGGAGGTACTTGAAAATGGCAATCGTTTCAATGTCAATTGGGAGAAGGGACAGAAGACTGGTTTCTTCATTGACCAGCGTGCCAACCGCGAGCTGGTGCGCCACTATGCCAAAGGTCGCACGGTACTCAATACGTTCTGCTATACGGGCGGTTTCTCGGTGTATGCGATGGCTGGCGGAGCCAAGGAGGTGGTTTCGATCGATAGCTCGGAGCGTGCCGTGCAGCTTGCCGACGAAAATATGCGCCTCAATTTTGGCGACGAGGTGAACCACTCTTCATCGGCAGTCGATGCCTTTGAGGCACTGCGCAATATTGGCGACAAATTCGATATGATCATTCTCGACCCGCCCGCATTTGCTAAACACCACAAGGTGTTGGGCAACGCAATGCAGGGATATAAAAAGCTGAATGCCCGCGCATTGGCTCAAATCAAGAGTGGCGGTATTCTCTTCACATTTAGTTGTTCGCAGGCCGTAAGCAAGGAACTGTTCCGCACGACGGTCTTCTCGGCTGCCGCTATCGCAGGTCGTCGCGTGCGTATTCTGCACCAGCTGACCCAGCCTGCCGACCACCCGATTAACATCTACCACCCTGAGGGTGAATACCTTAAAGGCTTAGTGCTCTACGTCGAATAACCCATCCAAAAACGCTCGCACGATGAAGATGTCAATCAAAAAGGCCGTTGCCGACCTCTACACCTCGATCGCAAGTCGCCCCGCACTGCAATCGCTCCACGCGGCAGTGCTGAAATTCACACTCTATGCGATGGGTATCGGCTACTCGGAACATAGCGACCGAAATGGTGAACGTCGTTGGCTGGGCGAGTTACGCAGACGTTTGGCGAGCGTGTCGCATCGTGCGGTGATCTTCGATGTGGGAGCAAATGTAGGCGACTATGCCCGCGAAGTGAGCGAGGTTTTCGATTCGAAGGTCGAACTTCACTGTTTCGAGCCGTCGAAGGCCACCTTCGAGGAGCTGACACGTCGCACATCAACTATTGAAGGCGTAGTGCTCAACCAACTGGGTGTGGGTAGCTCGACAACCACCGCAACGCTCTATACCGATGGCAAAGGCTCTACCCTCGCATCGCTATATCCTCGTGATCTTGAACGATTTGAGCGCACGATGGATCAGACCGAAACGATCGAGTTGGTATCGGTTGATGACTACTGCCACACTCGATCGATCGACCATATTGACCTGCTGAAACTCGACATTGAGGGCAACGAATTTGAGGCCCTGCGCGGTGCGACAAATATGATTGAGGAGGGACGTATCGACTTCATTCAGTTGGAGTTCGGGGCAACGACGCTGGCCGCACGTGTTACGTTCCACGATCTGTGGACACTGCTCTCACCTAAGTTCGAGTTATATCGCATTCTGAAACACGGTCTGCACCCAATTCGTCGTTACGAGGAGGTCAGCGAGTTGTTTATGTACCAAAATCTTGTAGCTATTCGTCGCAAATAGTCGAGCGATGAAGTCGTGGGGTAAAATATTGTCATCGAGAGAGTTCCGTGGAGCATTAGTAGTGCTCCCGTCGTTGATTTTATGCGCTTGGGTAGTGCGTCAGGCCATAGAGATAGACCCCAACTTCGAAGTGCCTTTGAATATCAATGCAAAGATCGACAGCGCACAGCGAAACAGCTATACCGAGGAGCGCACGATGCCTGATTCTCTATTCGAATTTGACCCTAATACGATTGATTATCACACACTTCTACGCTTGGGATTCAAGCGCAACGAGGCTCTCGGCATTATCAAATATCGCGCTCGTGGTAAGCGTTTCGAGATCAAGGAGGACTTAGCATCGTGCTACACCGTGAGCGAGGAGATGTATCGGCTATTGGAACCCTATATTACTATTGGCGAAGAGTTTGCGCTACGCCCATTCGAACGTCGCGACTACCCCATTCGCCACTACGATACCACCCGCCAAACACGCGATACTCGCGATACGCTCACCCTCACGCCCTTCTGCCTCGATACGGCAACGGTCGGCTACCTATCTCAAATCGGGTTTTCGGCAAGACAAGCCGAGGTGTTGATCAAGTATCGTGATATGCGTGGCGGCCTGCGTTCGATCGATGAATTGGCTGAGTGCTATGTGGTTAGCGACGAGATGGTCGCCCGCCTGCAACCTTTCTTGATCTTCGATGCGCAAGAGCCGACCGAGCCTCCACTACTCGAACTTAACCGTGCCGATTCGGCTACTCTGGTCGCCGTGCGAGGCATCGGAGCAAAGAGTGCAGTAGCGATTATCGACTATCGTCGTCGTTTGGGCGGATTCCACCGCGTGGAGCAACTGAGCGAGGTACGTGGCATTACAGAACAAAATTATGAGCGAATTGTGCAACAAATTTGGTGCGATAGTTGTGAAATTCAAAAAATTAGTGTTATCTTTGCGCCCGCTGAACGCTTGGCCGAACATCCGTATCTGCCACCGCGAACACTGCGAAAGTTACTGAAACAAAGACAATTGAAAGGAGGTTGGACTACAATCGAAGAGATGATCAACGACGACATATTCAGCGTGGATGAGGCAGCGCGTATCGCGCCCTATCTTCGATTTGATGTGCAACAGCCCGAAGATTAGTTTCCAGCAAGCGAACGTCAAGGCACAGTCGCAAGCACCGTAGGCAGGTCGGACAACCTCCACAAAACCAAATAATTAAACAAAAACAATAAAAAACATTACTACAATGATTATTATGCCTGTAAAAGAGGGCGAGAACATCGAGCGCGCTCTCAAAAAGTTTAAGAGAAAGTATGAGCGTACCGGTGTATTGAAGGAGCTTCGTCGCCGTCAGTACTTCACCAAGCCGTCGATCGCTAAGCGTGAGGCTATGCAGCACGCTATCTACGTTGAGGCTATGCAGCGCGACGAGGAGTAGTACACAGCTCTCGAACCAATATGAAACGTCCCTTACCACTACGGTAAGGGACGTTTGGTTTTACAAGCACTTCAAGGCGCTCCTAAACAGAGAGAGCATATAGATGGTATCACCTGCCCCCTCTGGACAAATTAGTGCTATTTTAGGAGGATTTGTACGACGGAGGAACTGCGCTTCAAAAGGAGATCCCCGCCGCATTTTTTGAGGACTATTTTCAGCCGTATGGTCATCGGAGTAGGCATAGAGCCTCGCCCCTCGTACAGCACCGAGATGGGACACTAATTACCCACTGCCATAAAAAATGAATAGCGCATACTCCGTACGCGCTATTCTCCACACAACGTTTCTAACTAACTATTATTGGCGGGTTAGTTCAGATATGCAAACCTGATGCGGATCTGATGTCCGAAGAAGCAACAAAAAATAGTCCTTTTCAGATTGCGCCTCTTGATCGGTTTGCGTTGCAAAAGTAGAACAACAATTTGGCACTCACAACGCCAAGTGGTCAGAATATAGATTCACAAAGAGGATTAACCGTATAACAGTACGCATATCAGCAAATTACAAAATCAATCACGCCAAAAAAAGTGGATGATATGGGTAATAAAATAGCGCCATAATGCCATTTTTCTAGTTTTTTTAGGTGATTCTCAGAGCTAATAAAGGCAAAATTTGGGTGCAAAAGCTAGCTCTATTGGACGCTTTGGAACGATCCGATTTTCTTGATTCGCTCCTCAAATTCCTCACGCGAAACGCACGCCTTATTCTTGACTTTGGCGCGATAGTTATAGATCGTATTGACCGAATAGCGCAGCAGTGCGGCGATCTTCGACGAGTCATTGATACCAAGTCGGATCAACGCAAAGATTCGCAACTCAGTGTTGAGTTTCTCGTCATTCTTCAACTCGATACGAGCATCCTCTTCGAGCAACGAATTAAACTCGCTCACAAAATTGGGATAGAGGCGCAAGAAGGCGTTGTCGAACATCTCGTAGAAATAGACTAATTCCTCATCGACCAGATCCGATTTGGACAACTCTCGTTTCAATTCAGCCAGATTGTCGTGAGTAGCCAACTTTCGAACACGACGTTGCAACCCCTCCATCTTGTCGATACACTCAGAATAGACACGCAGGAAGAGTGCAATATACTCCTCCTTAACGGCATTGGCTTCGGCAATATCACCATTGAGCTGACTCAATTGATTATTGACGGCTTGCAGACTATTGTTGTTATCGACAAGATTGCGATTGGCCTCTTGAAGCTGCTGTTGGGTGCGATCCAACTTCTCACGCTGCAAACGCTGCACGAGATGGATAACGAGCAACATCATCAACAGCACCAGCACCACTGTCAAGAAGACATAGACCAAATTACTCTGTTTCTGTTGTTTATCACGGTAGGCCGATTCGATTATCGGCAGGATCGATGCCACTTGCCACACGCGCGACTTAGCATTGTAGGCCAGCGCAAAGTCCAATGCCGCACGGCTCAAACGAAATGCTCGCGTAACATCGCCATCGTCAAAAAGGCTCTCTGTCAATGCATTGAGTGCAATATTGTCGCGGATAGCCAACCGCACCTCGCTCAGTGATGCAATCGTCGCAAAGTGCAATTGCATACTCTTATCGCCCTTGCGACCATACACCTCCGATAGTAGATAGGTAACAATCGAGCGCTCTTGGCTCTCGGATTTATAGTCGTCCATCATCTCGACCAGCACACGCTCAGCCTTCTCCAACTCGCCCCTTTCGAGGAACTGAATCACACGCAAAATACGGTACTCGAACGAATCGATCGACAACACCTCCAACAAACGGTCGCGATAGTATTCGACACGCTGAGCGATTATTGGAGTCGAGCCCCCCGACTCTTTATGCATCTGATGATTAAGGCGATATTGTGCCCAATAGTAGTCATCACGCAGATTTGGATCAAGTCGAATGGTATCGAGCTGAACGTTCAGCATATTGTTGGCTTCGAGGTAGTATCCCGCTGTTGCGTGGACTCGACCAAGAGATATAATCGACCGATCTACTTTATATTGATCGTGTAACCCGCGCGCGATGCCCAAGTTCCAATAGAGATAGTTGATTGTCGAATCGAAATGGAACACCTCAAATTCGCGCGCCATCGCCTCGTTGAGATCGTAGAGTTGCTCATCGGTAATATGAGGCGACTGCTGCATCTTGCGCATCGACTCGATACGGGCCAATCGCATCGAGGCAAACTCATCACTGTGGGCGATTGCACTATCGAGGCGATCGAGTAGCGACACCGTACTCTCGATGCCGATTGCGCTTGCAACGACAGGCATCAACGACAATATGATTATCAACAGACGACGCATATAGCAACTATCCAATTTGGTTGTAACAAAAATAAGAAATTATTTTGGGTTTTCCAAATCGCCTCGCACACCACACCTAAACCCCTGCAAACATCACCACAACTGCTCGATCGAGATAAAAATTGCATATTGGCAACGTTTCGATTTGGAGTTTTCGCATTTTATTCGTAATTTCGAAACCAAATTAACACTTAAATACTTAAAACTATGGCATACAAAATTATCGACATCGAGGGCGTAGGCGAAGTTTACGCCGAGAAGCTCATCGCCGCAGGCATCAACACCCCCGAGCAGTTGCTCGCAAAGTGCGCAGCTCCCAAGGGTCGCAAGGAGTTGGAAGAGGCTACCGAAATTTCGGGCAAACTGATCTTGAAGTGGACTAACCACGCTGATCTGTACCGTATCCACGGCGTAGGTCCTCAGTTTGCAGAGTTGTTGGAGGCTGCTGGCGTTGACACCGTTAAGGAGTTGTCGCACCGCGTACCCGCCAACCTCGTTGCTAAGATGGAGGAGGTTAACGCCGAGAAGAACTTGGTAGGCCGCGTGCCTTCGGTTAAGGAGGTTCAGAAGATGGTGGACGAGGCTAAGATCCTGCCCGCTGTTATGACCTACTAAATCGTACAGCTAACTCGTTGAGTTGCAAAACAGACCTCGCTTCGGCGAGGTTTTTTGCATCATATTACACTTCGCCAATAGCCCCCTCTCAAAAAAATCGTAGGGCTCTACTGCTGAATCTGATGGCTAATATTGTGATTTCGGATAGTTTATCGTATCTTTGCAAGCGTGAAATTATGCACAAAAATTAAACCAACTAAATTATATGAAAAAATTTATCGTACTGCTTATATCGCTGCTCATCAGCGCAGTGGCTATGGCACAACCTGCACCCGTCAAGTGGTCGGTAACGGCTGCCGAAGTCGATGGTGAGAACTATGAGGTTCGTCTGACTGCTACAATTGACGACGGCTGGCACATCTACGATTTCGGTCCGTATGCCGAGGATCTCTTCATCTCAACCACCGAAATCACGATCGATGGCGCTGAGATGGTGGGCGAAATCAGCGCAAGCAAGGCTCCTCACCGCGCCTATGACGATGTCTATGAGGCTGAGATTGGCACGTGGGATGGTCAAGTCGTATTCACCCAAAAGGTGAAGGCCGCTGCCGAGCCTAAGACTCTGGCAATCAACGTTTACTATGGGGCTTGCAACGATCAGAGATGTTTGCCGCCTGCAAGCGAGGTTCTGACCGTTACCAACGGTGCTGCCACAGCTGTCCCCACCGAAGCGACTGCGACTGAGGAGGCTGCACCCGCTGAGGAGATCGCCGAAGAGCCTGCAACCGACACAGTTGTTACTCCCATCGAGGAGGAGAAGGACAACAGCTCGCTGTGGAGCACACTGCTGGCTGCTGCTGCTTGGGCATTGGCTGCGTTGCTCACTCCCTGCGTATTCCCGATGATCCCGATGACCGTTTCGTTCTTCGTCAAGGGTGGCGAGGGTGGCAAGATGCGTGCAATCCTCTACGGTGTATTCATCGTGGCACTCTACACACTGCCTATCGCAGCGCTTATTCTAATCACACGTCTGGTGGGTGGCGCAACCGTTACAGCCGACATCTTCAACTGGCTGGCAACACATTGGCTGCCCAACACCATCTTCTTCTTGGTATTTATGATCTTCGCGGCATCGTTCTTCGGTGCGTTCGAGATCACTCTGCCCAGCTCGTGGGTCAATAAGAGCGACCAGAACTCGGATCGTAAGGGGCTGCTGGGCGTCTTCTTCCTGGCGCTGACGCTGGTACTCGTATCGTTCTCGTGTACGGGCCCGATCGTGGGTGGCGCAATCATCGGTGCGGTATCGACCACCAACGACATCTGGACTCCGATCCTGACGATGTTGGTATTCTCGACCGTTTTTGCACTGCCGTTCGTACTGTTCGCACTCTTCCCATCGGTGCTCCAAAAGATGCCTAAGAGTGGTGGCTGGTTGAACTCGGTGAAGGTTGTGCTGGGTTTTGTCGAGATTGCTCTCGGCTTCAAGTTCCTCAGCACCGCCGACCAAACCTACCATTGGGGACTGCTCGACCGCGAGATCTATCTGGGTATTTGGATCGTGGTCTTCACCCTGCTCGGTTTCTACCTGCTCGGCAAGTTGAAGTTCGCTCACGACAGCGAAGTGAAATATATCTCGGTGCCGCGTTTAGCTTTGGCGATTGCGTCGTTCACCTTCGTGACCTATATGGTTCCCGGTTTGTGGGGCGCACCGTTGAAGAAGATGACCGGCTACCTGCCCCCGATGGCAACTCAGGATTTCGTACTCACTTCGGGCGGAACTGCTGCGGCAACGCCCACTGATCAGGTGCTGACGGTCGATGGCGAGGCTCCCAAATATAGCGACATATTCCATATGCCTCACGGCTTGCAGGGTTTCTACGACTTCGACGAGGCTATCGCTGCAGCTCGCAAGACGGGCAAGCCTCTGTTCCTCGACTTCACCGGCTTGGGCTGCGTGAATTGCCGCGAGGTGGAGGAGCGCGTATGGTGCGAGAGCCGCATCTTGGAGAGTATGCGCGAGGATTTCGTGCTGCTTGCACTCTTTGGCGACAGCCGTCAAAAGGTTGCCGAAGAGGATTGGGTTACGACCGAGAGTGGCAAGGTACTCAAAACCATTGGCGAAATCAACTCGAACTTAGTTTTCGAGCGATATAACATCGCCGCTCAGCCCAACTATCTGATCCTCGACGGCGAGGGTAACGTGCTGGCAGCGCACACGTATGACCTCGAAATCGACAACTTTATCGCATTCCTCGAAGAGGGTAAGCAGGCTTACAATTCGCTCAAATAGGCGCAGTAAAGTTCTTACAAATACGATGGACGACCTGCGCGCGACGTTGCAGATCGTCCATCGTATTTTTTGTATAATATTTGTAACACGAAACGATTATGCGAAAGTTCATTCCAAACATTATCTTCTCGGCAATCCTGATCGCTTTTGTAATTCAGGATCACAAGGAGAGGGAGAGTGAGGCTCTCGCGCCAGCAACAGATCAATTCACGCCCACGACCTATCGCGGTCTGCTCCCTGCGGCCGACTGCCCAGGCATCGACTACACGCTGACACTCAACGACTCGATCTCTGGCACAGATACCCTCTATGCGCTCCGAATGATCTACATCGAGGGCGATAGTGCGGGCAACGACATCATCTTCGACAGCCACGGTCGCCAGCAGGCGGTAGAGGTCGATACACGACGTGGCTACCGCCTTATGTTCGACAAGGGTGATCCTACAACCTATCTCGCGATTGTGAACGATTCGACCCTACGGATATGCGACAGCACGCTCAACCGCATTGACTCACCATTCAACTACGATCTCGTTCGTGTAAACAATCATCGATAAACAGCAAACTCCCCGCCCTTCTGCATCGAAGAGCGGGGAGTTTTATCTAAATCCGCAACGGGCGATTAGAATCTGAACGTAATGTAGATACGCAGTCCTTCGAGCACATTCTTCGTGCCGAAGAAGCGATTCGTTGCCTCTGCACCATCGGTCGTAGTCTCAGTAGCACGGCTCACGAAAGCCTCCATAGGCAGATTCTCCGACTCCTCCTCGCCACCTACGATACCACCAATCTTATCGGCAATCTTCTCAAAATTGAACGCCTTATAGTTCATCTTAGGACCCTTGCGGTACTCGGCACCCACACCGAAGAAACCGAACGACAGATTACCTCCCGCCACGAACATCGATGCGTAGTTGCCACCTACAGCATCGCCATCGTATCGCAGCGCAAAGGTCGGAGCAAAACGACCGTAGAGGTGCAGTTGCAGACGCTTAACGGGCGTAATGGTGATCGACGGACCAACCTGCATAGCAATCTCAGCCTGATGCAGAGTGGTTTCAAAGGGCTTATACATTGCATAATTCAGGTCGATCCACGTTGCATCGATACCGATATTGAGGAAGTTGCCGATTGGTTTCTTATGTAGATAGAACGTACGACCGCGGTTGAGCATTGCACCAAACTCAGGTTTGATCACCTCACCCGACGCGAGCGTTACATCTTGTTGCAGCACGTAACCCAAAGCAACATACTTGGGACGACGCACCTTAATCACCTTCTCATCTTGTGCCGTTGCGGTCAAAGCGCACAGCACAGCCATAATCACAAGTAATACTTTCTTCATATCTTTAATAGGTTTATTGATATATGTTCGAATATTATAACAAATATATCACTTTTTGTCCGCCATTCCAAACTTTCGGAATACTTTCTCGCTCGCTAACCTGCCGAAAAAAATGAGCGACTCACCACTGCTGATGAATCGCTCATTTTTGATTTGGTTTTGGTAGTGTCCGCAGTACCCCATAGGCACACCCTTTGTTGGGATATACCTATTTATATATACCGCGCACGGAAGCCTTCGCTTAACGACGACCCTCCTTAGCCTCGATGCACTGCGTAGCGTGCGGCACACGCATCAAGCGCTCCTTGGGGATCAACTTGCCGGTATCCTTGCAGATTCCGTAAGTCTTGTTCTCGATGCGCACCAATGCCATTTCGAGGTTGCGGATAAACTTCAACTGACGTTGTGCCAAGCGACCACACTCCTCTTTCGAGAGAGTTGCAGCGCCCTCTTCGAGCACCTTGAACGTCGGCGAAGTATCTTCGGTATCGTTACCTGCGGTGTGTGTTATGGTTGCACGCAACTGATCGTAGTCGTGGCGTGCGCTCTCCAACTTCTGCAAAATCAGCTCCTTGAACTCAGCCAACTCAGCATCGTTATATCTGGTCTTCTCAACTTCTGCCATAACTTTTAAGGTTTTATTTGGTTAGTTTATTTGTTAAAATTAACAATAAAAAACCACACTACCAAATATTACGCCATAAAATTCTCTCTATCGGCGCGAGAGTGCTATACGGAGCGGTATTTCGTCCAGATCCGTCGTAGCTACAAACTCGCCCTGAGGCTCCGCTACCGCCTTGATCTCGACTGCCAGAACCTGCTGAGCAACATAGTCGCCAAACACTGTCAACGACTCGCTCAACTCATCCAACGACTCAACCTCAACAGCGATCTTGTCGGTTACCTCCAAGCCGCTATCCTTACGCAGGTTCTGGATACGGTTGATCAACTCACGTGCCACACCCTCACGACGCAGCTCGTCCGTAACCGTAATATCCAGCGCAACGGTCAGCTTGCCCTCCGAGGCTACCAACCAGCCCGGCATATCCTCCGAGGTGATGTCGAAGTCCTCAACTGCAACGTCAAGCAGTGTGCCTTCGATTTCGAGCTGCGAAATAGCGCCGCTCTCGACCTGGGCAATCTGCTCCTGCGAGAAGGTTGCAACCAGCGCAGCAATCTGCTTCATATACTTGCCATACTTCGGACCGAGGGTCTTGAAGTTGGGCTTAATGCGCTTGGTAATGAGGCCTGTAGTCTTCTCGATAAGTTCGATATCCTTCACATTGACCTCGCCCATAACAAGGCTCTTCACTGCCTCGATATGCTTTGCCATCGCCTTGTCCAATACCGGCACCAAAATCTTGGTCAGCGGCTGACGCACCTTGATATTGACCTTACGGCGCAGAGCCAGCACCATCGAAGATATGCGCTGAGCCAACGACATCATCTCCTGCAATTCGGTGTCGATAAGCGACTCATCCGCCTTCGGGAAATCCGAGAGGTGTACCGACTCGTCGGTGTGGCGACCGCTCACAGCATTCAGGTCGCAGAAGATGCGATCCGAAATGAAGGGAGCAAACGGAGCCGACAACTTGGCAACGCTCTCCAAGCAGGTGTAGAGGGTCTGATATGCAGCCAACTTATCGTTATCCATCTCACCGCCCCAGAAACGCTTGCGGTTAAGACGAACATACCAGTTCGAGAGGTTTTCGCCCACAAACTCCTGAATTGCACGAGCAGCAGGGGTCGGGTCGTAGCCCTCGAGCGACTCGGTAACGGTCTTGATAAGGGTGTTGAGCTCCGAGATAATCCAGCGGTCAATCTCGGGACGCTCCGCAACGGGAATCTCCTCCTCCGAGCCGGTGAAGCCATCGATAT
>JAZOMS010000104.1:0-2398 GCA_045654145.1 Alistipes sp.
GCGCCCATACGGTTGAGCATTTTGCACAACTGTTGCAGATACGGTTCGCACGCAGCGTTGTATATTGTCGTGGTTCCCTTAGCCAGCACGGCAGCCATCACAATGTTGGCTGTACCCGTTACCGAAGCCTCGTCGAGTAGCATATAGCAACCCTGCAATCTCTCAGCCTCGACTGCAAAGAACTCCTCACCAGCATCAAAGTTGAACTTCGCACCGAGCTTCTGGAATCCGATGAAGTGTGTATCGAGACGACGGCGACCGATCTTATCGCCACCCGGCTTAGGGATGTAACCCACGCCAAAACGAGCCAGCAGTGGGCCAATCAACATCACCGAATCACGCAGACGTGCCGCGCGACGACGATAATCATCCGATTTGAGATATTCGAGATCAATATTTTTTGCTTGGAACGAGTAGGTATCCTCAGCTAATTGCTCCACCTCGGAACCCATACACTTCAAGAGCTCGATCAGTTGTTGCACATCGAGGATCTGCGGCACGTTCTTGACGATCACCTTTTCGTCAGTAAGGAGCGTAGCGCATAGGATTTGCAGTGCCTCATTTTTAGCACCTTGCGGGGTGATTTCACCACTCAGAGTTCTACCACCGTGAACTTCAAAAACAGCCATAATTGGGAGTTATCGATAAATTATTTTTGTCAAATATACTGTTTTTTTTTGACCCGTGCAACCTCCCGCGTAAAAACTAAGCTCCTTATTTCACAACAAAGGGCTTGCGAATAAAAGAAATAAAGTGGTAAGAATAAGTATTATTGGAGCAAATTGTTAGTTTTGAAGTCCACAAATGGCATTTTTAAGGCAGATTACTCTAAAAATTCGCGAGGATCAAGCACCGAAACTGATTTTGAGAGAAATTCTAAAACAAAAATATCTCCGATAATCGCGTGATTATCAGAGATATTATCAGGTGATCCGGCCGGGGCTCGAACCCGGGACCCCAACATTAAAAGTGTTGTGCTCTACCGACTGAGCTACCGGATCATCGCCATACTCTCAAAGGTCGCAACCTCGATTTTTGGTGGTGCAAATGTATAAACTATTTTCCATTTGCACAAATTATTCCACCATTTTTTTATCAAACTACCTTAATGCGCTTTATTACAAATAAAAAATGGGCACAATATTGCGCCCATTAACCATAGTATAAATCACTTATCAATCACATTTTATCAACTCTGCTCCATCGCTTACTTGGATTTCCATTTCCGCAGGTGTACCCTTGTAATATAATTTAGAGCCGCTTGTCAGATAGCCTGTCAAACTTTCGGAAATATTTATAGTTGATATTTTAGCATCATTCATTAGAGACATATGAGCTGTTGCAACATTCATATTCGTTGCATTCATCGTACCACCATTAAGTATAACCGAAAAACTTTCACACGATCCAGAGATCTCAACATATGAATTTGTAGAAAGCAAAAACGACATACGTCTTTCCGCTACCTCATCTTTGAAAATGAAATGTGAGCCATCAAATGCGCAAAACAAATTAGGCGACATACGCAGTTTAACAGAAGCGTGATCATACTCATAATCATAGTTTAGTATTATACGCACAGCCGGATCAAATGACGATACTAATACATCAACATAAGGTTGAATATTTTCGTGAGTAGTAACTTCGATCGTTCCGTCAGGTAACTCTTCATCGAAAAGCACCTCCATTCCATTTTCTACTGTCAAATAGCCATACGTAATACCCTCTCGCAGTGCAGCTTCAAATGATGCAATATCAAAAGTACGCGTTTGAGTAATGATTTCTCCTTCGGGAATGATAATAGGCTTAGGAGCATCTGACGAATCAGAACAAGCTGCACAAAAAATCATCGCAACAAATAGCGAAAAGGCGGTTCGTAGTTTCATAGCACTTCATTTTTGAATTTGGACATCACGAATATAAGGAAAATCTTGCTCTTTTCAAAACATTTTACTCTGCGTTTTGCAGTCTGAAATAAAATAAGTATATTTGCCCAAATAAGAAAACAACAAACAAATTAGATAGACTTATGTGTAAAGCTCTGATTATCGGTGCAGGCGGTGTCGGCACCGTTGTAACCCAGAAGGTAGCGGCTAATCCCGTCTTTACAGACGTGATGCTCGCGAGCCGTACCAAATCGAAATGTGATGCTGTTGCCGAGCAGATCGGTGGCGGTCGTGTAAAAACTGCTCAGGTTGATGCTGACAGCGTGCCCGAATTGGTAGCGCTGATGAAGGAGTTCAAGCCCGATATCGTTATCAACGTGGCGCTCCCCTATCAGGACCTGACCATTATGGACGCTTGCTTGGAGTGCAACGCGAACTATCTCGACACGGCTAACTACGAGCCCAAGGATGAGGCTAAGTTCGAGTACTCGTGGCAGTGGGCCTATCAGGAG
>JAZOMS010000105.1:0-19034 GCA_045654145.1 Alistipes sp.
ATATATCACTAATTTTCAAGTACGTTCATAATAATATCGTTCAACTTGACGTGCTCGATCAGGAAACCATCGTGGCCGAAATCCGAGTCAATCAGGTGGTACTCAGCATTGGGAATCAGACGGCTCATCTGCTCGATCTGATCGGCTGGGAAGAGCAGATCCGACGAGATGGCGATAACCACCGTGCGCGAACGTATCGAACGGAGCAACTCCTCCTCACTCTGCTCGCGACCACGCGCAATATTATGAGAATCAACTGCGTGCGTCAGTCGATGATACGAATAGACATTGAATCGTCGGCAGAGTTTCTCGCCTTGATAGCGCTGGTAGGTCGTAGCACGATGCCCCGTAATCTTCTGCGTTGCGTCAGGATCCTGCTGCGTCTTGTCGTAGGCCTGCTGACCACGATAGCTGAGCAGAGCGATCGAGCGTGCCGTAGCCATACCATTCCACGCTGCAGCCTCGCGAGGCTCGCCAAATTCGGGGTCGCACTCGATTGCCATACGTTGCGACTCGTTGAAGGCGTGCGCCCAAGGCGTTGAGTGCGAGAGCGTTGCGATCAGCACTAAACGCTCCGCAAAATCGGGACACTGCACCGCCCACTCACAACATTGATAACCTCCAATCGAACTACCGATCAACATCTTCACTCGGTTGATGCTCAAATGTTCAGCCAACAATCGATGGCAACGCACCATATCACGCACCGTAACGATTGGGAAATCATTATAGTAGGGTTCACCCGTTGCGGGATTTACCGACAGCGGACCTGTCGAGCCATAGCACGAACCGATGAAGTTGGCACACACCACGAAATATCGCGCAGGATCGAGGAACTTACCCTCCTCGACCGTATGTTCCCACCAATCAGCCACATCCGAGTTTGCCGTCAGTGCGTGGCAAACCCAGATCACGTTGCTACGGTCATCATTCATCTCGCCATAGGTGTGATAGGCAATGCGCACCTCGGGCAGCACTGCTCCGCAATCGAGCTCAACGGGAGCCTTGTAGTCGAAAAATTGTACCCCGTTCATTATCTGTCGATTGCAGCAAATGCCTGTTCGAAATCGTCGATCAGATCCTCGACATTCTCCAATCCCATCGAGATACGCAACAGGGTCGGCGTAACACCCGCTGCGATCTTATCCTCGTCGCTGAGCTGCTTGTGCGTGGTCGAGGCGGGGTGGGTAACCACGCTGATCGAGTCGCCAATCATCGTCATATTAGCGAACAATTTGAGCGACTCGACAAACTTCACGGTCGTATCGAGCGTACCTTCCAATTCGATCGTGAAGACACTTGACGAGCCGTGGCGGAAATATTTCTTGGCATTGACGTGTCCCGCGTGATCCTCGAAACCGACGAAACTCACGCGACGCACCTTCGGATGATTGCGACAATACTCGGCCAGACGCCACACCGAACGCACCTCGTGATCGACACGTAACGACAAGGTTTCCAGACCGATAAGCATTAGATAAGAATCAAATGACGAGGGGCAGCATCCCAAATCACGCAAACCATCGACACGACATTTCACAACGAATGCCGCTGGTCCAAACGCCTTGTAGAGGTTCAGACCGTGGTAGCCCTCCGACGGACCATCTATCTGCGGGAACTTACCATTGCCCCAGTCGTAGCGACCACCGTCGATAATCACACCACCCATTGCCGTACCGTGGCCATTGATCCACTTCGTGGCCGATTCCAACACAATGTCGGCACCCCACTCAAAGGGATTGCAGAGGTAACCACCCGCACCGAACGTATTATCAACAACGAGAGGCACATCGTGGCGGTGAGCCATCTCGGCAACACGCTCCAAATCAGGCACATCGCAGGTCGGATTACCCATACTCTCGACATAAACCGCACGTGTATTTTCGTCGATCAACGCCTCCATCGCCTCAATCGAATCTTGGGGCGCTATGCGGCACTCGATACCGAGCTTACGCAACGAAATCTTGAATTGATTGTACGTACCGCCATAGAGGAAGGGCGATGTTACAATGTTTTGACCCTTCTCAGCCAACGAAGTGATTGTCAGCAGGATGGCCGACATACCACTCGACACTGCCAATGCACCTACACCATCGTAGAGCGCCGCAATGCGCTCCTCGTAAGCCGACGAGGTGGGATTTTGCAGACGTGTGTAGATGTTGCCACCCTCGCTCAGTTCGAATAGACGAGCTGCGTGGTCGCAATCGCGAAAATGATAGGCCGCCGTCGGATAGATCGCCACGCCTCGCGAGCCAGTCTGATCGACGTGATAGCCACTATGAATTTGGCGCGTTTCGAAACGCAATTTATTCTCAGCCATTGTGTTATGTGATATTTTATATGTTTGCTTGATATGATTAGTTCATCGCACACAGAGGCGCATACGTTCCGCAAATTTACACTCTATTTTCGGGAATTGCAACTCGATCGAGGGGATGGGGTTGTTTTTCTCGCAATAATGTTTTATATTTGTAATAATAATTTTGTGCGAGCACCCATTTGGGAAACCTCTTGCACAACCACTTAATGAGCAAACAGATGAAAGGCATCGTTCTGGCCGGAGGCTCCGGCACCCGACTCTATCCGATAACTAAGGGCGTTTCGAAACAACTGCTCCCGATCTACGACAAACCGATGGTCTATTACCCCATCTCGGTGTTGATGCAGGCGGGAGTGCGTGATATTCTGGTCATTACCACGCCGCAAGATGCCCCTTCGTTCCGCCGTCTGCTGGGCGACGGATCAGACTTTGGTGTACGCTTGGAGTATGCCGAGCAACCCTCGCCCGATGGTTTGGCGCAGGCTTTTCTGATTGGTGAGGAGTTTATCGCGAACGACAGCGTCTGTTTGGTGCTGGGCGACAATATATTCCACGGTGCAGGGCTGACTGAGAAACTATCACTCGCCGTTGAACGTGCTGAGAGAGAGAACTGTGCAACTATTTTTGGTTACCGTGTCGATGATCCCGAACGCTATGGCGTGGCGGAGTTCGACGTCGAGGGACGCTGTCTCTCGATCGAGGAGAAGCCCACCAACCCAAAGTCAAACTATGCCGTTGTGGGACTCTATTTCTACCCCAATCGTGTGGTCGAGATCGCCAAGTCGATCCGTCCATCGGCACGAGGCGAGTTGGAGATAACCTCTGTGAATCAGCAGTTTTTGAATGATGGCGAGCTCTATGTCGATACCTTTGGCGAGGGATTTGCGTGGCTCGATACAGGCACGCACGACTCGCTGGCTGAGGCCTCGATCTTCGTCGAAGTGATTGAGAAACGTCAGGGCTTGAAGATTGCCTGCTTAGAGGAGATAGCCTTTCGCAACGGTTGGATCTCGGCCGAGAAACTACGACAAGTAGCTGAGCCAATGGCACGTAACCCTTACGGTCGATACCTATTAAAGGTGGCCGACACGAAAAAGTAACCACGCTAACAGTAGCTGACTATGGAACATAAAATTCTGATCACGGGCGGGGCAGGTTTCATCGGATCACATCTGGTGCGACTGATGGTCAATAAATATCCCAACTACCTGATCGTCAATCTCGATGCGCTGACATACGCAGGCAACCCCGCCAATCTGAGCGATGTGGAGCAGGCGGCAAATTACCGTTTCGAGCAGGTAGATATTTGCGACGTCGAGGCGGTTCGTGAGGTCTTCGACCGCCACTCGATCGACAGCGTGATCCATCTCGCTGCCGAGAGCCACGTTGATCGCTCGATCGAGGATCCGTTTGCGTTTGCCCGCACAAATGTGTTGGGTACGCTAACGCTGTTGCAGGTAGCTAAGGAGTGTTGGACTGACAATGGCAAGCACCTCTTCTACCACGTTTCGACCGACGAGGTTTATGGCTCGTTGGGTGCTGAGGGGAAATTCACCGAGTCGTCGCGCTACGAACCGCACTCCCCATACTCCGCCCGCAAGGCGTCGAGCGACCACTTCGTGCGAGCGTTCCACGACACATTCGGACTGCCGATCGTCATCAGCAACTGCTCGAATAACTACGGTCCGTATCAATTCCCCGAAAAGCTCATTCCGTTGTTTATCAACAATATCCGCAACCGACGACCGTTGCCGGTCTATGGTCAGGGCGAGAACGTGCGCGATTGGCTCTACGTCGAGGATCACGCACGAGCTATCGACCTGATCTTCCATCGTGGGCGCGTGGGCGAGACCTACAACATCGGTGGCTCGAACGAGTGGCGCAATATCGACCTCATTCGACTGCTTGTTGCTACGACCGACCGACTGCTTGGACGCGCTGAGGGTGAAGATGATAACCTCATTACGTTCGTGCGCGACCGCGCGGGGCACGACCTGCGCTACGCTATCGACTCGACCAAACTACACGAGGAGCTGGGTTGGGTGCCCGAGGTGAGTTTCGAGGAGGGCATCGAGCGCACCGTACGCTGGTACTTGGACAACGACGAGTGGCTCACGGCAGTTACTTCGGGTGAGTACCGCAACTATTACAGTCGGCTGTACGACGGGCGGTAGCCAACCTACAAACAATTGACACACAACGTTTAATTATATGAATACTAACTCTAAAAACTCGTCGCAACGTATCCTCTCGATCGACATCGTTCGAGGTCTAACGTTGCTGTTGATGCTCTTCGTCAACGACCTCTATATGCCAGGCGTACCCGCGTGGTTGGGGCATACGGAGATGAATTTCGATGGAATGGGATTGGCCGATTGGGTCTTCCCAAGTTTTCTGTTTATGGTCGGAATCTCGATTCCTTATGCGATTGAGGCACGTCGTCGCCGCGGCTCGTCGGACATCGCAATCGTAGGCCATATCCTCTGGCGCACGCTTTCGCTGATCTGCATTGGCGTGGCACTGCTCAACGCTGGTCGCCTGAATCCCGAGATGACGGGAATCACCTCGTCAACGTGGCGTTGGCTGTTCTACCTGTTCCTGTTTATGCTCTGGAACAACTATCCGCGCGAAAGCCGTTACGCACTGCTATTCAAGATTTTGAAAACCGTAGGTTTCATCAGCATCATCGTACTGCTGGCTATCTTCCGTGCCGGAACACCCGAAGAACCTCGATGGTTGGTTGCCAGCTGGTGGGGTATTCTCGGCTTGATCGGTTGGGGTTACGTGGTGGCAGCACTCACCAGCCTCGCTACTCGTGGCTCACTCGTAGGCGCAATCAGCGTTTGGGCTGTATTTCTGGGGCTAAACTGCATCTCGTCGGCAGGCATTAACGATTGGGCAGTATCGTTCCGCACAATCTTTGGCACTGTACTTCAAGGCAATACACCGATGATCGTGCTGACAGGCTTGGTTACGGGTACCTATCTGATGCGTAGCCCTCACGACAAACGCCGCAAAATGTGGACAATGATCGTGGCAGGAGCAGTGTCAATCGTCGCGGGATTCGTGCTTCGCAACTGGTTTATCATTTCGAAGATATTGGCAACCCCGAGCTGGGGTCTTATCTGCAATGGTATCAGTCTGTTGGTGCTCGCATTGGTCTTCTATCGCACCGACATCTGCGGTCGCACCCGCTTCACCTCGCTGCTCGAAACAACGGGTCGCAACTCGATGACGACCTACCTCGCACCCAGCGTGCTCTACACAGCAATTGGGATGCTGCCATTCCATCTGCTGTTCTACAAGCAGCCCGACAGCGCACTATTAGCCATTTGCGGCTCAGCGGTTTGGTCGATTGCAATGGCCTACTTCTCGATTCTGCTCGAAAAGTTGCACATAAAGCTAAAACTTTGACAAACGCAAAAAGCCCCGAATCACTATCGTTCGGGGCTTTTTACTAACTCATCGAACCTAATTCGACTGCTAAATGAGAATACCCAAATATCGACAACAACCTTTTACTCAGCAACGTAGCGCAGGACGAACACCCGATTTGCTCAATTTCTTTGGCGCCTATGTGCTACAACTCGAACGCGAAGGTCGTAGCGGATCGGCAGCCAACTACCGAATGGCGTGCCGCAAATTCGCTACGTTTCTCGGCTCGCGACGCCTGAGTGTGGCACAGCTGACGCGCGAAGTCGTTGTCGAATACGAGACTTGGCTACGCCAGAGCGGACTCAGCCCCAACACCATCTCGTTCTACCTGCGCTACCTGCGTGCGGTCTATAACGTCGCCTCAATGGAGATCAGCCTCCACACACGCCGCGATCCATTCCTGTATGTGCGCATCAATCAGGTGGCAACAATCAAACGAGCCATCTCGCCCGCCAACCTGCGACGGATTGTCGAATATGATCTCACGGGACGTAATCCACGTATGGCCTTTGCGCGCGATCTGTTTATGTTCAGTTTCTTCGCACGTGGAATGTCATTTGTCGATATGGCCTACCTGCGCAAGAGCGACATCCACGACAACATACTTTGCTACCGCCGCCGCAAAACGGGACAGTGGCTCACGATGGCCATCGAGCCCTGTATGCAGCAGATCATCGATCGCTACAACTCTCAATCAGACTTCCTGCTCCCGATTCTCAACAACGATAGCTACAAAAACTACCGCTCGCAACAGCGCGATCTGAATCGCCACATCAGTACATTGGGACACGAATTGGGATTCGAACTGCCGCTAAC
Organism: Alistipes sp.; assembly: GCA_045654145.1. GTDB lineage: Bacteria > Bacteroidota > Bacteroidia > Bacteroidales > Rikenellaceae > Alistipes. The sequence continues at coordinate 6,572 of JAZOMS010000105.1, forward strand.
CTACTACGTGGCTCGCCATACGTGGGCAACGATGGCACGCGACTCGGGCGCACCGATTCAGGTCATCAGCGCAGGTATGGGACACACCAGCGAGCGCACCACCAATATCTACCTCGCTCAGCTCGACCACAACCGCATTGACGATCTCAACCGTCAGGTTATAAGCCAGCTATCGGGCAAGCTCAAGCGTTCGAAACGCTAACCGCAACGCACTCGGCACACCCAAATACCACAACAGAATGGGCAGAAACGACCTAACAAAAAAGTCGCCCCGCAGCGAGCGGAGCGACATCATCTAACGGTATTGACCCTTCTGAATCAATTACATCTGTTCTGCCATTGCGTTGATCTGCTCGGCAAGTGCCGTCAGCTCCTCTTTCGAGGGGTTCTCACACTCGGCATAGAAGGCTACAAGCTCCTCAAACTTACCATCGAAATAGGTAGCCAGCACATTGCAGAGTACACGCTGAGCGTACTCTTCGCGCTCGAAAGTCGGATAATAGCGATAGAATCGACCCTCCTCACGATGGGTTACGTACCCCTTGTTTTCGAGCATCTTGATAAATGTAGCAATGGTTGAATACTTCGGTTTGGGATCAGGCATTTGGGCGATGATGTCATAGACCAGACCATCACCGAGCGACCAAAGAACCTGCATCACGCTCTCTTCGCCTTTGGTCAATGCGGGAAGTGTTTCTTTGTTATTTTTCATCTCGAATAATTAGGTTATAATGTAAAAAACTCACCACAGGTGCGCCACGCACCTGCCGTTAGGTATTCACAAAGTTAAGTATTAAAGCCTAAAAATCCAAGATTTTTGCAATAGTTTTAACTTCCAAATGCGATTTTCTTAGCCCTTGGAGAGCAATCCACGTGAAATCTGGGCACGCATAAGGATCAGATAGCGAGCTTTCGACCATTGAAATCCAAGCATATAGCCCACCGCCAAAACCAACGTCGCTGCCCACTTCACACCCTCCGAGAGCAGACGCGCACCATAGCCTCCGATCTGTCGAGTACGGATCTGCTCGCTCACTCCAATGGCATAGCTCAACCTTGTGAAGTAGTCGCGCGTAAGTTTATCGGGCGAAATATGATGATAGATAATCGACTGAGGAACATAGTAGAAGGGCTCGCCACTACGTGCCAGACGGTTGAAGAAGTCGGTCTCCTCGCCACCAATCAGCCGCTTGCCCGTACGTCCCAACGAGGGATCGAATGCTCCGTAACGCTCGATAGCTGTGCGCCTTACCGCCATATTGCCACCGCCTGGGCAGCGTCCGCGCCCAAACACCTGCACCCCGTCGCCCAAATCGAGCGGATTGGCGATGGGGCGCTCCGTATAGGGCGACATCCACACAGGTCGCTCCTGCTCATATCGTGGCACGATGCGACCACCTGCCGCCACCGCCTTCGGATGCGCATCGAAGAACTCGACATAGCCTCGCACAAAATCACGATTGACGGTCTCGTCATCGTCGATAATGGCTATATAGGGACTCATTGCAGCCTCCATTCCACAGTTGCGAGCGTGGCTAAGACCCTGACGCTCTTCACGTACCATACGTACGGGCAGATCGGGATTCTCCTTGACGAAATCATCGAAACGCTCCTCGGTATCATCCTTCGAGTTGTTATTAACAACCACAACCTCCCACTCCTCGCGAGGCAAAGATTGATCGCGAAACGAGCGCAGACAGCGAATGAGCGACTCCGCGCGATTATACGTGGCAACAACAACCGTAAGACGAGGCATAACCTTTCGAACTTATTTTACAAACATCTCGCGCACTGCTCGCCAATCGCCATCATTCTCCGACGGCTCGACACCAAGCAGGTGGCACAGAATGATATACATATTCAGATTCTGGAACGAGCGCTGCTCATAACCCTTGCGAAACGCGGGTCCCGTGGCGTAAAACACCATCGACATATCTCGTTCGAAGCTATCGAAGCCGTGTGTACCCTTACCGATTCTACGACGTTCGACATCGGGACGACGAAACTCGACCGTCCAACCCATATCGGGCATCACAACCAAATTGGTGATTCGGGTTGGATGCTGCCCGTAGTTATATTTTGCGGGCACATCTTCACGGCGATAGGCCTTGATACCCTTCACCTTACGCAGGGCTCGCAACGCCTCCTGCTCATATCCTGCCTCAACTTCCAAGCCAAACGGTGCGCCATCGACCGTACGCACAACACGCTGTGGATCAAGCACCTCATAAAGATTTGCAATACGCTCATCCGACAACTCAGCCATACCGTGATCGGCCGTTACAATAAAGTTAATCTTATCATACACAGGCGATTGACGTATTTTCCAGAAGAAATAACGCAATGTCGAATCGATATGCTCAGCCTGAGCAATCGCCTGCTCCGACAGCGGACCATAACGATGCATCGACGCATCTGGCTCCTCGAAGTACCACATCACCAAATTGGGAATCTGCTCCACGGGACGGGTCATTGCCTCCACAACCCAATCGGCGCGCTCACGATAGCTAGGCTCCTCGGTGTAGCGCGTCCATACCGTCGCCTGACGACCGCCAATCGGCACTTCACTACCTGGCCACATAAATATATTCGCCACACGACCTTGGCGCTCGACTGTGTTCCAAATCGGATCGCCACCCCAGAAGTTCGGAGTCTGCGTATCGTCGTAGTTGAACACCGACATCTGTCGCCCTAAAGCCTTGTCATAGAAACGATTATTGACCACACCGTGTCGATCTGGATGCAGACCCGTAGCCATCGAATAGTGGCTGGGGAAGGTGTTCGACGGATAGACCGGATAGGTCGTTGCATAGGAACCCGCAGCACGCAATGAGTCGAGCGTCGGAGTATGGGCGTGAGCCGCCAAATCCCAGCGGAAGGCATCCATCGAAAGGATCACTACATAGCGGTTGTCGTTATGATAGGGATCGGCAGCAACTTCGCGCACTGCACGTTGCACAGGCGAGCAGGCTGCCATCACCAAAAGGCTCAAAATCAGGAATCGTTTCATCGTTTCGTTCACTTTCGTCTCCACAAAGATAGCGAAAATATAGTTAAAACAAAAAGGGTCGCCTCTCGAACGAAGCGACCCACATTGCAATACGGAGCGAGCTCCGATTTATGCGTTAGCCTTCTTGCGGCTTGCCTTCTTAGCTGCGGTAGCCTTGTCCAACTCGTTGATGAAGTCCGACAGAACGTTCATATAGTTGATAAATGCCTCGTAAGCCGAATCATAGGGGTTGAAGTAGCTATGTACGTCGCCATCCGAGAACCACTTGGTAGCCATATAGTAGAAGTGGTCTGAGGTCTGTAAGAAGTTCCAAACAGCCTCATAGTCAGCACTCTTCAACGCACGAACCTTATCCTTCTGAGCATACAACTTAGCGAAAGCCTCGTTCTGCAACTCGTTACCCAACCAAGCCGTTACGTCGCGCTCCTCGTCAGCCCACGACATTGCGTGCGGACAGTAGAGAACTGCAACGGGCTGGTACTTAGCAGCGGTCTCGCTCACGGTGCAGAACTCCAACTCGCCGCTTGCCAACGCTGCTGCGGGCAGTGCGCGCATAAAGTCGAAGATACCGGTCTCGGCCCACTGGTGCTCACCGAAGGTCTCGTAGTCCATAAAGAGGTTCAGCACCTCGCCATTCTCACCCTTCAACCAATCGACATACTTCTCGGTAGTCAGCGGGTACTCGTTCCAACCTTGGTTCGAGAAACGGAATGCGATATCATCGCTCAGCTTGTAGTTACGCAGCAACAGGCGCAACTTCTGGTCGATAGCGTTGGCATAGACGTAGTCGGGGCTCTTCCAACCCATCACGTGGCGCGCGCCCTCGGCCAACATCGTCTTGAAGCCCATCTCGGCAACCATCTGACCAATCTGATCCGAGTAGATCAACTCGGTGTTGCGGAAAGCGGTAGGCTTCTGACCGAACTCCTTCTTGATCAATGCCGTGTGAGCCTTCACATCACGTACGAACTCATCCTTGTCAGCCAACGACGAGAGCGAGTGCGAATAGGTCTCAGCCAAGAACTCAACGCAGCCCGTCTTAGCCAACTCCTTGAACGACTCCAAAACCTCGGGAGCGTACTCACGGAACTGGTCGATAGCCGTACCGGTGATCGAGAACGACACCTTGAACGCACCCTTATGCTCCTTGATCAGGTTCAGCAACAGCGAGTTCATAGGCAGATAACACAGACGTGCAACCTTCTGCATAATCGACTGGTTGGTCAGATCGTCCAGATAGTTGTGGTCCTTGCCCATATTAAAGAAGCGGTACTTGCGCAGACGAAGCGGCTGATGTACCTGAAAATAAAGACAGATTGTTTTCATTGTATGTTGTTTTTTATCTTTTGTTACATTACCGATTCGTAAACTGCCTTGACCTTAGCTGCGGCCTTATCCCATTTCAGACCCTCAACCTCTTCAAGACCCTTCTGCATAAACATCTTCGACAGAGCGGGATAGCATACCAGCGCGTGGATCGCATCAGCCATCGCATCAACGTCCCAATAGTCAACCTTGATAGCGTAATCCAGCACCTCAGCCACACCCGACTGCTTTGAGATGATTACCGGAACGTTCGACTTCATTGCCTCCAAGGGCGAAATACCGAACGGCTCCGAAACCGAAGGCATAACATACACATCACTCAGTGTGAACATCTTATGCACATCCGTACCGCGCAAGAAACCCGTAAAGTGGAAACGGTCAGCGATACCCAGACGAGCCACACGACGGATCACGTGGTTCATCATATCGCCGCTACCTGCCATTACGAAACGTACGTTGGGTACGCGCTTCAACACCTTTGCAGCCGCCTCAACAAAGTAGTCAGGGCCCTTCTGAAAGGTGATACGACCGAGGAACGTTACGATCTTCTCATCGACGTAGCGCTCAGCATCATTAGCCTGACCCTCAGCAAAACGAACAGCGTTGTGTACCGTTACGACACGATCCGAAGGAATACCATACTTCTCGATGCAGATGTTACGCGTGAGGTTACTTACTGCAATCACACGGTCGGCACCCATCATACCCGAACGCTCGATCTCATAGACGCGCGTATCGATATTATCATCCGACGAACGGTCGAACGACGTAGCGTGCATATGCACCACCAGCGGCTTACCCGAAACACGCTTAGCGGCGATACCTGCATAATAGGTCATCCAGTCGTGGGCGTGGATCACGTCGAACTGACCTTCGAGATCCTTTGCCACCTGCGCTGCGACCATCGTGTAACGAGCGATCTCCTCGAACAGATTTGCACCATACTTACCCGAGAAGGTGTAGCGCTGCTTCCACACATCGCCGTGCTGCCACGTACGGCGACCCGTCTTGACATACTCATCGTGGTACGATGCGAACTCCTCAGGAGTGATGTAAGGCACCATATTCGAGTCGATATGTACAAACGAGATCTTGCTCCACAGATCCTCAGCACCCTCAGTAGGACCAAACTCGGTCTCGACATCGCTCGCATTGACCACCTTCACGAAACGCTGATCCTCGTCGCCCGATGCCTTAGGCATCACGAAGATTACCTCAACGTCGTTCTTGGCCAAGCCGCGTGTCATACCGTAGCAGGCCGTACCCAGACCACCGGCGATATGGGGCGGGAACTCCCAACCGAACATTAATACTCTCATTGTTATTCCTCCTTATGTTTATTTTTTCGTTACTTTCTTCACGCTCTTCTTCTCGGCAGGTTTCTCTGCCTTCTCAGCCTTCGGTGCGCACTTTCTCACACACTTCTTTGCAGGCTTCTCAGCAACCTCTGCCTTCTCGACCTTCTTCGTTGCTTTCTTGGCGGGCTTGCGGTAGCTCTCGATCATCTCATTGATGCGCAGAACTGCTGCAACGCTCCAAGCCTGCGACACAGCACCACGGGGTGCGTGCGGGGGATCACCGTCGTAGATCTCGTTAATCGAACCGATACCCGACACAGTCAGATCCTCCTCGAAGTCCGACAGCATATCCTCGGCTGCCTGCAAGAACTTCTCGCCCTTCAAGTCGAAACCAGCCTTCACATAGTGCTCCATCAGCCATACCCAAACCGTACCCTGGTGGTATGCCAAGTCGCGAGTACGCTGATCGCCCTCGATGCGACCCTGATACAACGGATTGCGGGGCGACAGCGTGCGCAGACCCTTCGGAGTTGCCAAGTGCTGGCGAACCACACGGTAAACATTGACGCACTGCTCCGCGTTGAGCATCTTGTAATCCATCGAGCAAGCGATGATCTGATTGGGACGGATAAACGAATTCACCTCGCCCTCTGCGGTTACGTAGTCAGCCAAATAGCCCTCGCGCTCCAACCAGAACTTCTCAACGAACGACGCCTTGATCTTCTCGGGCATATCCTTCCACGCTGCGACAAACTCCTTGTCCTTATATTTGCGAGCCAGCTCCAAGGTGTAGCAAACTGCGTTATACCACAGCGCATTGACCTCGACCTGATAACCCTCACGACCCGTTACAGGTTTGCCATCAACCACAGCGTCCATCCAAGTCATTGCCAGCGTGGGGTGACCTGCGCGAACCAGACCATTCGCATCGACTGCAACCCACTCGCCAATACCACGACGGAAGGCCTCCAAGACCTCCTTCATCTTCTCGCCATAGCTCTCCCAAACCTCCTTTACACCTACGTGCTTATCCAGCTGCTGCAAGGTCCAGAAGAACCACAGAGCAGCGTCAACCGAGTTGTACGACTCTCCAAGGTTGGGAAACAGACCATCCTTGATATCGCGCACCTGAGTATCCAACACATCGCGGCAGCTCTTCACATCGCCCTGCGCAAGAGTCAGACCCGGCAGTGCAATGAAGGTATCGCGACCCCAATGACCAAACCAGGGATAACCTGCGATAACGTCTGTACGCTCACCTCGACGAACGATGAACTGACGTGCCGAGTGGCGCAGGCAGCTCAGGAAGTCGATCTTATTCGAACGACGTGCCAGCTCCTCCTCGAACAATTTGTCGATATCCTTAGCCGAACCCATCTCTTCGAGCGAGCACGAGAAGATCACGCTCTCGCCCTTAGCGATCTCACCTTCGAAGTAACCCGTAGTCATCAGGTCCTCGTGTGCGGGATAGCCACGGCGAGCCTCCTCAGCGTACTCGAAGTTATAGTACCAATCGGGAGCCGCTACGAACTCCATCTCCTTCTTGTCGGTCTGCATAAACAACCACGGGAACTCCGAGTACATACGGGTTTTAACGCCATTCACAACGGGATACGAGTGGCCATTAGCGTACATATTGGCCTGACCCACGGTATGATTCTCGCGGAAAGCCAAGAAGGGGCGCAAGCGCAATACGGTGCGCGAATGAGCGTCCAGAAGTGTATAACGGATGAGCAACTGCGTGCGCGAGTGGATCCACAGCATCTCCTTGCGCAACACTACGCCACCCACACGATAGGTGATCGTCGGAGTCGGGGTGTACTGGAAGTCGATGATGTACTTGTGGCCACGGGGCTCATAGATACCAGGGAAACGGTGCAACGCCAGGTTGAATGCCTGATCGTGCTGGATTACGGTTTCGTCGAGCGACGAGAGCAGCACGAAGCGGCGATCGGTCTCGTCGATGGGCGTTACCACCAAGCCGTGATACTTGCGCGTGTTGCAGCAAACGATGGTGGTACTCATATAACCGCCCTTACGATCGGTCGAGAGCATCTCGCGTTGCAGCGAATACTCCAAGTTACCGAGTTGGTCTTTGTCAAAATTGAGTACTGACATATTATTGTTGTTTAGATTTGTTCACAAAAGTGGTATAAAGGTAGTAACAATTTCGCTAAATGCAATAAAACCAGCAGGTTTTTTTATCGTTTTAACAATTTTTTAATCTGCTTGAAATGGCTTTTTCAAGTATAAAAATTTCTATTCCACTTCCAAGCCTCATTCGATTCGGACGCACCCTCCTACCCTCTCGGCACGCCCTATTTTTACAAAATGAGTCGGGAGATCGCCTTTGCGACCTCCCGACCCCTTTTTCGTGGCTGATTATGCCCACTTAACCAGAGCGAAATCCATACGGTGGGGCAGCTTCGCATTCTTGGGGAACACGCGCAATGCCACGTCGTACGAACCCGTACGCTCAGGCGTGATATCAAGGGTATAGACTACGCGGTTGCCCTCAGCCTTCTCGATCTTCAACTCGTGAGTCGAAACAACCTGGACACCTTGACCCTGCTCGATCTGCTTCGCGAGAACCATCTCGACGCCGATATCCTCAGCGCGCAGACCTGCTACGTCAACGGTTACCTCGTAGCGATACGAATTACCTACGTAAATAGCCTCCTTGTCGATATTGATCTGCTTAACATCAAGCACATTAACCTGATCCCAAACAGCCGAAACCTTACGCTTCCAAGCCGCGATCTCGCGAGCCATCGTATAGTCGCCAGCCTTCATCAGCTGATGACGATCGCGCAACTTGTTATAGAAACGCTCCTCGTAGTCGATCAACATACGGTTAGTAGTGAAGTTCGACGCGATGTCAGCGATACAGCTCTTAACCGACTTAACCCACTCGTAGGGGATGTTGTCGGTACCACGGTTGTAGTACTTTGGAACGATCTCCTCCTCGATGGTGGTGTAGATCATCTCAGCATCGAGCTCGTCCTGGAAACGCTGGTCAGCGTAGGTGCGCTCCATAGGCAGGGCCCAACCAGCACCCTCCTTGTAGCCCTCAACCCACCAACCGTCGAGAACCGAGAACTGCATTACACCGTTCATTACACACTTCTCGCCGCTGGTACCCGATGCCACCAAAGGACGGGTCGGAGTATTCAGCCATACGTCAACACCCTGAACCATCTTGCGAGCCAACTCCATATCGTAGTTCTGCAAGAAGAGGATCTTACCTACGAACTGGGGCATTGCCGATACCTCAACGATGCGCTTGATCAGATCCTGACCCGGCTTATCGTTCGGGTGAGCCTTACCGGCAAATACGAACTGTACAGGGCGCTCCTTGTTGTTCACGATAGCGGCCAGACGGTCCAAGTTGGTGAACAACAGGTAAGCACGCTTATAGGTTGCAAAACGACGTGCGAAACCGATAGTCAGTACATCGGGTTTCAGACCCTCGACGGTGCGAACCATCTGACGGGGCGAATCCAGACGTACCTGCTTGGGATCGCTCACGCGCTTGCGGATGTGGTCGATCAGACGACGTTTCAAGAACATACGCTCCTCCCAGAGCTCTTTGTCGTCGATCTGCTGTACCTTTTGCCAAGCGGGGATATCGTACGAGTGGCCCGAGAAGCCATCGTTGAAGTAGCGCGAGTAGAGACGGCGCAGGTTCGATGCGGTCCAAGTCGGGAAGTGAACACCATTGGTTACGTAGCCAATGTGCAGCTCATCCTTGAAGTAGCCCGGCCACATATTACCCAGAATATCCTTGCTCACCTCACCGTGCAACCACGACACGCCATTAACCTCCTGCGAAAGGTTGCAAGCCAAAACGCTCATCGAGAACTTCTCGTTGGGGTCGTTCGGATTGGTCTTACCGAGGTTGATGAACTGATCCCAAGTGATACCCAACACATCGGGATAATGCGACATATACTGACGAATCATCGATTCGGGGAATGCATCGTGGCCTGCGGGTACGGGGGTGTGGGTCGTAAACAACGACGACGAACGTACAACCTCCATAGCCTCGCTGAACGAGAGCTTCTTGCGACCTACCATATTGCGGATACGCTCAATGCCGATAAATGCTGCGTGGCCCTCATTGCAGTGGTAAACCTCCTGCTTGATGCCCATCTGGCGCAATGCGCGGATACCACCGATGCCGAGCAGGATCTCCTGCTTCAAGCGGTTCTCCCAATCGCCGCCATAGAGGTAGTGGGTGATCGAACGGTCCTCGTCGAGGTTCAGCTCGTGGTCAGTATCGAGCAGGTAGAGATCGGTACGACCCACCTCGCACTTCCATACACGTGCGGTCAGCATACGACCCGGCAGAGCGATCTGAACGCTTACCCAGTTACCCTCCTCATCGCGAACAGCCGAGATGGGCAACTTGAAGAAGTTCTGAGCCTCGTAGGTAGCCTCCTGAGCACCTTGTGCCGACAGACGCTGGGTGAAATAACCATAACGGTACAACAGACCTACGGCAACCATCGGAACATTCTTGTCGCTGGCCTCCTTCAAGTAGTCGCCAGCTAAGATACCCAGACCACCCGAGTAGATCTTCAACGACGAGTGCAGACCGTACTCCATCGAGAAGTAAGCCACCTTAGCCGACTTGGGATCGGGTTTCTCGTTCATATACTCCTGGAACTGAGCGTACACAGCATCCATCTTTGCCAAGAATGCCTCGTCCTGCTCCAACTCTTTGTAGCGAGCGTAGCTCACCTTGTCGAGTAGCGAGATGGGGTTCTTGTCGCACTCAACCCACAGCTGATAGTCGATCTGCTCGAAGAGCTCGCGAGCACCCAGAGTCCACGACCACCACAGGTTGTGCGACAGGATTTCGAGCGAACGCAGACGCTCGGGCAGGGTCTTCTCGATCATCAGACGAGTCCAAGTGGGCTTCTGGCTAACCAGCTGCTGACGAACGAAGTTGATCTGCTCGTTGTAAGCGCCACCACCATCGAACATCGCCTTGTTGGTACGTGCCACCGAGTTCTCGATTGCCAAGGCGTAAGCCTCATTATAATATTTGATAAAGTTCTCCCACAAAGCCATCTTAGCAACTGCTGCTGCGCCCTTGCGCTCAGCATTCACCGAGCGGGTATCAGCACCAGCCAGACGTACGATAGCAGCTGCGATCTCATCGATCACATACTGATCGTTCGAGTCGGTGCGCTCGATCACATTCACACCCTTAACCTTGCCTTCGAGGCCCTTGACCCACATACCGAAACCTGCCAACGAGGTGGTGATGGTCGGAACCGAGAATGCAACGCTTTCGAGCGGAGTGTAACCCCACGGCTCGTAGTACGACGCAAAGACCGTAGCGTCCATACCTACCAGCAACTCGTAGTAGTGCTTATTGAAGATGCCGTCGTTGCCGTTCAGGTAGCTCGGAACAAAGATAACCTTCACCTTGGGGTTCTCCGAGAGCAGCACGCTGCCATTCATTGCGCGCACGATCGGATCCCAATTCTGGTCAGCCAGATAGTGAGTGGTATATTTGAATACGCCACCGTCGATTGCGTTCGACTTGTCGGCCAAGTGAGCCTGCAAATCCTTGCGAGGACCGTTGTTGCCCGCAGGAACGGTGATGTAAGCCAGCACGTCGCGCTTCAATTCATCGTTCTCAGCCACCTTCTTCAACGACTCTACGAATAGATCCAAACCCTTGTTCTTGAACTCATAGCGACCGCTCGTACCTACAATCAGCGGCTCCTTCTCGAACTTCGTTCCGAGGCAAGCCTCAGCAACCTCGATCATCTGCTTGCGAGCCTCCTTGCGCTTAGCATCGAACTCCTTGTCCTTCCACACGAAATCGTCCTCGAAACCGTTGGGAGTAACCATATCGACCTCACGACCAAGAAGATACTTGCACTCGCGAGCAGTGATGTCGCTCACGGTGAGGAATGCATCATGGTATGCAGCAGCAACCTTCTCCAACGAGTGCTTTGCCATCACGTTGAACTGGCGAGCCTTGTCATCAGCGTTGAAACGCTCCAAATCGCCATAGAGGGGGAAGCCATTGCCAGCCAAGCTACGACCCATCACCGTAGCGTGGGTGGTAAAGCACGAAGCCACATAGGGCGAGTGCTTACGCAGGTACAAACCACCGCTCGAAGTCATCCACTCGTGGAAGTGAGCAACCACCTTATCGGTTGTAGTACAGAAGTTTTCTACGTAGCTCTCGATAACCTTACCAGCCGCATAACCGAACAGCAGGGGCTCGATATAGTCCCACTGACCGCTGATCGAATCGACACGGTAGGTCTCCCACAACGACTTCAAGATTTCGTCCTTTTGGGGTAGCATCGACGAGAAATCAACCAGCACAGCGATGGGCGTACCCTTCACCTTCCAGCGGCCGATACGCACACGGATACCATCATTATAGAGAGTCTGACGCCACGATTTCAACAGATTAGCATCTTCTTCGAATTCGGGGCACACACTTTCACGATATACATCGGGGCCCAACAGAATGTACTTGTCGCCGAGTTTCTCGGTCATAGTCAGCGCCTTGGTTGCAATCACGGTGTGAATACCACCGACCTTATTGCAGACCTCCCAGCTCACTTCGAACAGGTAATCAGGAGCCAAAATTTCGTTTTTATTCATACGTTTTTTATGTTGTTAATTCTTCAATAAGCAATTTTTTGCCGCGCAAAAGTAATACTTTTAATCGTGGTTTCCAAATTGTAAAAAATTCAAGAATCTTTTTCCTGCCAAAAAATCAAACCGTTAGGTTCAACTTTCAGCATCTGCGAAGAGCTCCGCAATGACCGAATCGCTCACCAACCACCTCTCA
>JAZOMS010000106.1:0-3572 GCA_045654145.1 Alistipes sp.
AGCAAATGATGGTCTGATGGCCGAGCGGCTAGGCACAGCTCTGCAAAAGCTGCTACAGCGGTTCGAATCCGCTTCAGACCTCACAAAACCTCTCTACAAGCACTTGTAGAGGGGTTTCTTGTTTTTACGCCCTTTTGCCACATCATTACCCAAATAAAAACCGCCCGTGTACCAAAATACACGAGCGGTTTTTAAGTAAGTAATGGAAGAGGAACACACCTCAACCACAGTAGGAGTCGATTTCAACCACTTTGGCACAGCAAACCTCATCGCGGCAGTACACCGGAGCACACACGCAACTCCCTGCACTGACCCCTTAACGCGGTCTGTGCCACCGACCTATGGGTCGGCCTGCGAACCAAATCGTTCAACTCTCTATCGCGCTCCGACTAACCCTTCTTGGGTTTGGGAGCGAGCATCATCGTCATCTTCTTGCCATCGAGCTTAGGCATCTGCTCGACCTTTGCCAGCTCCTCCAAATCGGTTGCGAAGCGCAGCAATAGGATCTCACCCTGCTCCTTGAAGACGATCGAACGACCACGGAAGAAGACGTAAGCCTTCACCTTTGCACCCTCCTTCAAGAAGTTCTCAGCGTGGCGCAGTTTGAAGTTGTAGTCGTGGTCGTCGGTCTGCGGACCGAAACGGATCTCCTTGATTACGACCTTCACGGCCTTGGCCTTGATCTCCTTGGCCTTACGCTTCTGCTGATACAGGAACTTCTGATAGTCGGCGATGCGGCACACTGGGGGATCGGCCTTGGGCGAAATCTCAATCAGGTCGAGCTCCATCTCGTCAGCGAGCTTGATAGCCTCGCGGATCGAAAGCACGACGGGGTTTTCGATATTGTCGCCTACGACGCGCACCTGCGGTGCTGTGATCTCGTCATTGATGCGATGAGGATTCTCCTTCTCGGGACGACGTGGTCCGTTGGGGCGCTGACCACCATTCTGGTTGCCAGCGTTGTTGTTCCTCGGCGGAAATGGTTTTGTTGCGTTTATAGTTTTGTCCTCCTATTGGTTAATAAAACTTCTTGATTTACTGAATTTTGTCATTGCCAGCGGTCTCCTCCTTCACCTTCTCGATGATCAGGTCGCGGAAGGCCTCCATAGTCATCTGACCCTTGTCGCCCTCACCCTGAACGCGCACCGAAACCAGACCATCGGCCTGCTCCTTCTCACCCACGATCAGCAGGTAGGGGATACGCTTCAACTCGTTGTCGCGGATCTTACGACCGATCTTCTCGTTACGGTTGTCGATCTGAGCGCGTACGTCGTTGCGGTTGAGGAAGTCGGTAACCTTCTCGGCGTAGTCGTTGTACTTCTCGCTGATGGGCAGCACAGCCACCTGATCGGGCGAGAGCCACAGAGGGAACTTACCTGCGGTGTGCTCCAACAGCACTGCCACGAAACGCTCCATCGAGCCGAACGGTGCGCGGTGGATCATAATCGGGCGGTGGGGTTTATCGTCGGCACCGGTGTAGGTCAGGTCGAAACGCTCAGGCAGGTTGTAGTCCACCTGAATGGTACCCAACTGCCACTTACGACCGATAGCATCCTTAACCATAAAGTCGAGCTTCGGACCATAGAATGCAGCCTCGCCATACTCGATCACGGTATTCAGACCCTTCTCCTTAGCTGCGTCGATGATCGCCTGCTCAGCCTTCTCCCAATTCTCGTCCGAACCGATATACTTCTCCTTGTTGTTGGGGTCGCGCAACGACACCTGTGCGGTGTAGTTGTCGAACTTCAAGGTCTTGAAGATATAGAGAATGATGTCGATAACCTTCTCGAACTCCTCCAACAGCTGGTCGGGGCGCACGAACATATGAGCATCGTCCTGCGTGAAACCACGCACACGGGTCAGACCGTGCAACTCACCACTCTGCTCGTAGCGATATACAGTACCGAACTCAGCCAGACGCAAGGGCAGATCCTTGTACGAACGGGGCTTGGTCTTGTAGATCTCACAGTGGTGGGGGCAGTTCATCGGTTTGAGCAGATACTCCTCACCTTCGATGGGAGTATGGATCGGCTGGAACGAGTCCTTGCCATACTTAGCGTAGTGACCCGAGGTTACATAGAGCTCCTTGTTACCGATGTGCGGGGTGATAACCTGCTGGTAGCCATAAGCCTTCTGCACGCGGCGCAGGAACTGCTCCAAACGGTCGCGCAGAGCGGCACCCTTAGGCAGCCACAAAGGCAGACCCTGACCTACGCGCTGCGAGAATGCGAACAGCTCCAACTCCTTACCGAGCTTACGGTGGTCGCGCTTCTTAGCCTCCTCCATCATCGCCAGATACTCATCGAGCATCGACTTCTTGGGGAACGAGATACCATATATACGGGTCAGCATCTGACGCTTCTCGTCGCCACGCCAGTAAGCGCCTGCAACCGAGGTCAGTTTGATAGCCTTGATTAATCCTGTGTTGGGCAGGTGCGGACCACGGCAGAGATCGGTGAATGCGCCATTGGTGTAGAACGAGATTGTGCCGTCCTCCAATGCCTCGATCAGCTCCACCTTGTACTGGTCGCCCTTCTCGGTGAATGTGCGCAGAGCCTCAGCCTTAGCCACTTCGGTGCGTACGACAGCCTCCTTGGTGCGAGCCAGCTCCATCATCTTCTGCTCGATACGGGGCAGATCGCCCTCAGTGATGGGCACGGGGCAATCGACGTCGTAGTAGAAACCGTTCTCAATTGCGGGACCAATACCGAACTTGATGCCGGGATAGAGTGCCTCCAAAGCCTCTGCCAGCAGGTGCGACGAGGTGTGCCAGAATGCGTGCTTACCCTCATCATTGTCCCATTTGAGCAGCTTCACGTGGCTGTCATCATTGATCGGCAGGTTCAGGTCGCGAACCTCGCCATTAACCTCAGCCGCCAGCACCTCCTGTGCCAGACGCTGGCTGATGCTCTCGGCGATCTGCATCGCCGTAGTCCCTTTGGCATACTCACGAATGCTGCCGTCGGGGAAAGTGATTTTCATCATTGTTTGTGTTGTTTGTTTGTGTTGTTAGTTCTCCTCGCGCCGCGCTCCCACAATTACGAGACGGAATACGCGGCGGTCGGGCGTTATTTTAGTTAATTCAAAATTCTCAATTATACTTCGCTTGCGCAGAGTTAGTTATGAATCGTTATTGGTTCTTGTCAATCTTTTTCAATTCGCGCTTTGCATACACGAGAAAGAAGATCGAACTGATTACCATTGCGATAGGGAAAAACATCATCAACCAATCAATCTCCTTGGTGGCGATATAGTGGTGGATATTAAAACCCAATAGTATCATAGCCGCTACGAGCACTGCGCTCTGCAACCAAACGTTTAGTTTTAATTGTTTCTTGTAATCCATATTGCGTTGATATTTAGTAGCTTTATTCCTCTGCGGGTTCGGGCAGTTTCAGATCGTGTACCGAAACGTCGCGACCCTTCTCACGCTCGAAGTGTTGCAACGGATTGGCATTCATCTCCGCCCAGCGACGACGGTTCTCGAAGATGTCGATTGCCGCATAGATCGCCTCACGCATCGACTGCGGATCGGCAACATCCTTACCCGCAATGTCGTATGCCACACCGTG
>JAZOMS010000107.1:0-1720 GCA_045654145.1 Alistipes sp.
CGGTATCGTGATCGGTGGTGGTAACATTTTCCGTGGTCTGAGTGGCGTGAGCCGTGGTTTCGACCGCGTGAAGGGCGACCAGATGGGTATGCTCGCAACGATCATCAACTCGCTGGCGTTGCAGTCGGCGTTGGAGGACGCAGGCGTCAAGGCTCGCGTGCTGACCTCGATCCGTATGGAACCCATTGGCGAGTACTACTCGAAGGCTCGCGCGCTGGAACTGATGGAGGCCGGTTACGTGGTGATCGTCGGTGGCGGTACGTCGAATCCCTTCTTCTCGACCGACTCGGCATCGGCTCTGCGAGGCGTCGAGTTGGAGTGCGAGGTGCTGTTGAAGGGTACCCGCGTCGATGGCGTCTATACGGCTGATCCTGAGAAAGATCCGACCGCTACGAAGTTCGACGAGATCACCTTCGATGAGGTGCTTGATCGTCGTTTGAAGGTGATGGATCAGACCGCTTTCACGCTCTGCCGCGAGAATAAGTTGGAGATCATCGTATTCGATATGGACACCGAGGGCAACCTCGCGCGTGTGCTGTCGGACGAGAAGATCGGTACGTTGGTTAAACTCTAATCGAATGACAACAATGAAAAAGATCGTTCTTGCCGTGTTGGCTCTTTCGGCTATTGCGGTTGCTGCGGTGATAGGTATTCGCACACAGCGCCTGCCCGTAGATGACGCTGCTGTTGCCGTGATTGGCGACAAGTGCCCCTCATTTACGGTTCAAATGCTTGATGGTGAGCAGATTTCGATCGAGTCGCTGCGTGGCAAAACCGTGCTGATCAATTTCTGGGCTACGTGGTGCCCTCCCTGCAACGAGGAGATGACGCGCGTCGAGAAGGAGATCATCGAGCGTTTTGCCGACGAGGAGTTTGTATTCCTCCCCATTTCGCGTGGCGAGGACCCAGAAGTGGTCAGCGCGTGGCGCACGAAGAAGGGCTACAAGTTCGATACGGGTCTTGATATCGCAACCGAGATCTTCCCGAAGTTCGCCCACACGTATATTCCGCGCAATTACCTGATCGGCCCCGACGGTACGATTGTTTATTACGAGGTTGGCTACGAGCCCGAACTCTTCGACGAACTCGTGAAGAAGATTGACGAAACGATCCAAAATGCTAAGAAATAATTACTTAAAAAACAGATACAACTATGACTGAACAGACCAAACAAATCCTCGACAATGCATCGTCGAAGATGCAGAAGGCGCTCGACTTTTTCGAAGACGAACTGTCGAACGTACGTGCCGGCAAGGCCAGCACCAACCTCCTGAATGGCGTGATGGTGGACTACTATGGCGCTCCGACCCCCGTGTCGCAGGTTGCCAGCGTAACCGTTCCCGACGCTAAGACGGTGATTATCCAGCCGTGGGAGAAGAATCTGATTCGTGCTATCGAGAAGGCAATCATCGACTCGAACATCGGCCTCGCTCCGTCGAACAACGGCGAGCAGATCCGCTTGACTATGCCTCCTCTGACTGAGGAGCGCCGTAAGCAGCTCGTTAAGCAGGTGCGTGGTAGTGCCGAGAATGCTCGCGTAACGTTGCGTAACATTCGTCGCGATGCTGTCGATGCGTTCAAGAAGGCGCAGAAGGATGGTATGCCCGAGGACGAGGCTAAGGCTGGCGAGGGCGAAGCACAGAAGGTGATCGACAAGTACTCGAAGAAGCTCGACGCAATGCTCGACGCTAAGGAGAAGGAGATTATGACCGTGTAATCC